>NZ_JAEMVA010000027.1 GCF_029215955.1 Sulfurimonas sp. SAG-AH-194-I05 | reverse complement strand
CTTCATGTATAATACGTACTATGACAAACCTACCTATACATGAAGTTTTAGAAGATATTCGAAGCACACTTGGAAATAATAATACGCTTATAGTACAAGCACCACCAGGAGCAGGGAAAAGTACTGTTGTACCTATTTCCCTACTTAAAGAAGTTTGGCTTGGTGAAAAAATAATTATTATGTTAGAGCCAAGACGTGTAGCTGCTCGTATGGTTGCTACACAAATGGCAAAACTTTTAGGTGAGAAAGTAGGACAAAGTGTTGGATATCAGGTAAAAATGGATAGTGTTCACTCTTATGAGACCAAAATTTTAGTAGTTACGGAGGCTATTTTAGTAAGGAAACTTCAAAGTACCCAAACTTTAGATGATATAGCTATGATTATTTTTGATGAGTTTCATGAGAGAAGTATTCATACAGACTTATCATTAGCACTCTCCTTAGAAGTACAGGAGGTTCTTCGTGATGATTTAAAAATTTTAATTATGTCTGCTACACTTAATGCAGGTGAACTTTCTTCCTTATTAGGTAAAGTTCCCGTCATTACTTCAAAAGGGAGAATGTACGATGTTGAAAATATATACCTAGACATCAAAACAAGGCAACCCGATACGAGGTCTTTAAATAATTTACTCGTAACTACAACACTTAAAGCTATAAAAGAAAAGGATGGAGATATTTTAATTTTTTTAGCAGGTGTTAAAGAGATAAGAAATTTACAAAGTTCACTTTTAAGTTCTTCTTTGAGTAAAGAAATTTTAGTCTTACCACTCTACTCATCTTTGCCAAAAAATGAACAAGACAAAGCCATTAGTATAGCAACAAAAAGAAAAATCATATTGAGTACAAACATTGCGCAAACATCCCTTACCATAGAAGGTGTAAAAGTAGTCATTGATTCAGGTTTAGAAAAACAGTCACGGTACAACTATGCAAATGCTATGAACCATTTAGAGATTACCTTTATATCTAAAGATGCAGCTATTCAAAGAGCAGGTCGTGCAGGACGACTCTCAGAGGGAGTATGTTACAAACTGTGGCATGAATCAAAAATATTGCAACAAGCAACAAAGGCTGAAATTTTAAGAGCAGATTTAACATCACTTGTTTTAGATTTGTCCTTATGGGGAGTAAACGCTTTTGATGAGCTGAAATTCTTAGATATGCCACATGAGAACATCATAAAAGACACGAAAGAAGTTTTACAAGAGCTTTGTATGCTTGATGAAGTATTTCAAATCACCTCTTTTGGGAAAGATGCACTTAGCTTAGGACTGCATCCTAGATTTGCCTATATGATTTTAAAAGCTAACGATTTAGGTTTTGCCTATGAAGCCTGTCTCTTAGCATCACTTTTAGGGGAACAAGATATTTTCAAAAACACACAAAAAGATAGCGATATAGTATCACGATTTATACATCTCTTTGAAAAAGACTTAGACAGTGTATATATTAATAGATTCAGGGCAAAAGAAGTACTTAATGGAGCGGATTTTTTCTATAAAAAATTAAAAAGTATTAAAAAAGTACAAAAAAAGAACACTTCACTGAATATAGAAATGATAAGTGTCTTACTTCTTTTCGCATACCCTGACAGACTCGCACGTAAACGCACAAATAATGACAATAAATATATACTCAGTAATGCAAAAGGTGCAAAACTTCACATGGAAGACTCTTTATTTAATGAAGAATATTTAGTTGTGGCAAACCTTCATGCACATGACAAAGACTCCGTTATAAATCTTGCACTCAGTATAACAATGATAGGAATACAAGAGTATTTTTCTTCTCTCATTGTAAACAAAGAGTCTATAACTTACAATAAAGAAGCTAAGAAATTCGATATTAGAGAAAATAGCTATTTTTTAAAATTACAACTTCACTCAAAACCAAGTAATATATCAGCTAAACATGATTTTACAAAATTACTTTTAGACGTAATAAAAAAAGAAGGTTTAGAAATTCTCACATGGAATAAAAAGAGTATGAAACTCAAAGAAAGAGTAAACTTTTTAAACCAACATGTGGATTTTCTAGACTTTAGTGATGAAAGACTACTTCATACACTTCATCTTTGGTTAGAACCTTATTTAGCAGGTGTTAAAACTATAAAAGCACTCGAAGCCTTAGATGTATATAGCATGTTACTATCTCTTATTTCATGGGAAAAGCAACAACTTTTAGACACTATGGCACCTTCACATGTTCAAGTACCTAGTGGCTCAAAAATAAGCATAGAGTACACAGACTATAAAAAACCATCCATGCATGTGAAAATACAAGAAGTTTTTGGACTTTTTGAGACACCAAAAATTCTCAACAACACACTTGCCTTACAAATTCACTTATTAACACCAGCCATGACTCCTATGCAAATCACCTACGACTTAAAAAGCTTTTGGGAAAACTCCTATTGTGATGTTAGAAAAGAAGTACGAGGAAAGTATAAGAGACACTATTGGCCAGAAAATCCATTTGAAGCAGTTGCTACGAGTAAAACCAAAAAACACATGATGAAAAATGTAAACTAAAAAAATTAATATTGCATATTGTCATACTATTTAAAGAGAAGGAATGCACGTGCTACAATGCCCTTATACGAAACATATAGGATATAAAATGACTGGAAAAATAATGGTAACATATAAAATATTATGTAACAATGACATAAAACAAGAAATAAACATTCAAGAACTTTTCTCAAATGAAAAAGTTCTTAAAGTAATTAAAAGTGAGTTTGCAAAAGGGTACAGAAACATAAGACTACAAGCAAATAATACAGACGCTAGTTTTACAATAGAAACAATAAAAGAACTTCATACTTTTGAAGTAGAAAAAGATGATTTTGCAGATATATTTGTTTTAGCAGAAGAAGATGCTCAAAATAAAAAACTTATTAAAAAAGATTGTGACCGTATAGAACTTGTGGATATTCAAACATTAGATTAAATATCAATCACACTATTGTCATCTAATATTGTTACTTTATCATAGAGCCCAACAGCTTTAAGCTCTTTGATTATCTTATCGAAGTATTCATATTTAATATGATTAACGTAGATTTTCACATCATCTCTCTGAAGAGATTCTAACTCACTTTTTAAAAGGATAGGTGTTAAATGCTTACTCATCACAGCTAAACGTTTAAATTCAGATGGAAAAGATACTTCTATTACAAGCTGCGTTAAATTTTTGTTTTTATTTAAAAAATCCCAAGTGTGATAACACAGAAAAGTATCTGAAGTAAAAACCATTTTATTGTTTATAATAAAACCACTACTTCCAAAGGTATGAAAGTTGGGATAGGGTTCAATAATAAAGTTACCAATAGTGTATTCTTTAAAATACTTAATCTCATGAAATGTTAAAGTACTATCGCTTCCATCTATAAGTGGTATTTTTGAAAAATCTGGCCAGACCTTATCATTAAAAATATTTTCTTGAATTATTTCTATCACTTCTTGAGTTCCAAAAATATTTATACTTTTTTTGAGTCGTGAATAAAAGGTATCAATAGCAGTAGGCAAATCAAGAATATGATCAAAATGCGCATGCGTAATCAGAATATTTTCCAATTTTAAAAAGTCATCACCTAAACTTTGAATAAGATTTCCTGCATCTATAACAGTATGTTCATCTAAAAGATATGAACTAAGCTGAGAATCTTGTGTTTTTGAACCGAATGCTCCTAATACTTTCATAATCTTACATATGCCTTTTATTTAATTATTCATTCTGATTATAACCACTTTTATATTATTTAGTTACTAAAATAATGATAGAATGTATACAATATCTAATTTAAAAGTGGTACTGAATGCTTATGAAAATATTTTTTATTTTATCTTTTACTTTAAACTTATTTTCTTATACCCTTAGTAGTACGTACTATATTGATTCGAAAAATATAAAATTACAACATTTAATTCCACATGCGAAGTATAATATCACCTTGTATAAAATAGATAAAAACAACCATACAAAAAAAATAAAAGCACAAACAATTCTCACACTCTTAAAACAACATGGATTCAAGAACATAAAAACTTCAGGTCGATATATTAAGTTTATTGAAAAAAGTCCTATTTACTTAGACTCTATGAAGTCCTCTATTAAAAAGTACTATAAAGAAAAATATCTCAACATTATCATTAGTTCTTTAACAATTATTCCAAGAAGATATATCCAAAACCTTCCTCATTCTTATGAACTGAAATTACAAAAAAATGCCTATCTTAAAAAAAGTGGTATTTTTAGTATTAAAACATTAAACAATAAAAGAATCTATTTTGATTTTTTTCTTGATGCAATGGTGGAAGTTTATGAAACCCGCACACCTATAAAAAAAGGCGAACGAATATCTTTACTTAATACGAAAAGAAAATATATAAAGCTTGATAAATTTAGAGCCCTACCGATAAATACTACACATTTAAATAAAACCCAAGTAAAAAGAAACACAAAGATAAACTCTATCCTCAATTTAAGAGATATAGAAACCTTAAACTTAGTTAAAAAAGGCGCGCATGTAAGTGTTCGGTTAAATAATAACAATATAAGTATCTCTTTTTCAGCCAAAGCATTACAAAATGGTAAACTTCGCGATATAATTACAATTCAAAAAAATGATAAAAAAAGGCTAAAGGTCAAAGTGGTTGGTCACAATCAAGTTGAAATACAATAATGATTAAAAAAATAGTTATAGCAACAAGTGGTGCGAGTGGTGTTAACCTTGGATTAAAAACCCTAGAACTCCTACCAAGAACAATAGAAAAACACTTTATAATGTCTGAAAATTCTAAAACGGTACTCTCAAAAGAGATGCATATCACGCAACATAGTAATGATAATATAGGTGCTAGTATAGCTTCAGGATCTTTTGGTGTTGATGCAATGATTATAGCACCCTGCAGCATGAATACTCTTGCAAAAATTGCATGTGGGATTAGTGACAACCTTATTACGCGTTGCGCTGCAGTAATGATAAAAGAGCAAAAAAAGCTTATCTTAGCACCACGCGAAATGCCTTTTTCTGCGATTGCCTTAGGAAATATGCATAAACTCGCAAGTTTGGGAATTATTATCGCTCCTCCTGTTATGGCGTACTATTCAGAACAACAAACACTTGATTCAATGGAAAACTTTATTATTGGTAAATGGTTTGACTTGCTTGGAATTGATAATAGCTTATATAAAAGATGGGAATAATACAAATGAAACGTACTGCACTTTACCCCGGAACATTTGATCCAATTACTAACGGACACTTTGATGTTATAAAAAGAGCGTTAAAACTTTTTGATGAAGTTATTATTGCCGTTGCAACCTCTCAAGATAAAAAACCTATGTTTACATTGGATGAACGAACCCACATGATAAATAAAACAATAGAAAATTTAAAAAACGTACGCGTTGTAAGCTTTAATAACCTAACCGTAGATTTAGCGAAAATCCATAATGCAACTACGCTCATAAGAGGTCTTCGTTCAGCGAGTGATTTTGAGTATGAACTTCAGCTTAGTTATCTCAACAATTCTCTTGATGAAGAGATAGAAACAGTTTTTCTTATGCCTACACTCCAACATGCTTTTGTTAGTTCTTCTTTTGTTAGAAATCTCTTAAAATTCAATGGAAAAACAGAACACCTTGTTCCAAAAGCAGTAGAGAATATAATAGGACGTAAAAACTAATGTATATTGCAATAGAAGGAATCGATACAGCCGGTAAAAGCACCCAAATAGCAAAGTTATCACAACACTTCGAAGATGCTGTACTTACGAAAGAACCAGGTGGTACCGAAATAGGCAAAGAGATCAGAGAAATGGTTCTCAGTGCTCGAACACAAAGTGACAAGGCAGAGTTTTTACTTTTTTTAGCCGATAGAGCGGAACATGTAAAAAGTATAATTAAACCAAATCTAAACAAAATGATTATTTCTGACAGAAGTGCTGTAAGTGGTGTTGCTTATGCTTTAGTAAAAGGAAATATCTCTACAACAGACTTGGTAATGCTTAATAATTTTGCAACAGATAACATTTACCCTCAAAAAGTGTTCTTATTACGTTTGACAAAAAAAGAATTAGAATTGAGACTTTCACAAAAAAAATTAGATGGCATTGAACTACGAGGAAGTCAATACCTCTTAAATATACAAGATGCTATTATTCAAGCGACACAACTTCTTGGTATAGAGCTCATAGAAATAGATGCAACACAAACAAGAAGCGAAATAACAAACAACATATTAAACAATATCAAGGATACACATGATTAAATCACTACGAGGAATGAACGATATTTTAAGCGAGGATTATGAAAGATTTACATATTTTATAAATACAGCAACACATGTAGCACAAAAGTACGGTTTTCATTTCATAGAAACACCTCTGTTAGAAGAAACAGCACTTTTTAAACGTTCAGTTGGTGCATCGAGTGATATTGTTGGTAAAGAGATGTACCAGTTTATAGACAAGGGAAAAAACGACGTTTGTTTACGTCCAGAAGGTACGGCGGGTGTAGTGCGTGCTTTTATTCAAAAAAAACTTGATAAAGCCGGTGGCGTCCATCGTTTCTTTTACCATGGTTCTATGTTTCGTTATGAGCGACCACAAAAGGGTCGATTAAGACAGTTTCATCAGTTTGGAGTTGAAAGCTTTGGAATAGACAGCGTTTATGAAGATGCGAACATGATTATGATGGTAGCAGATATACTCGTAGCATGTGGAATTGGGTATAGATTACAACTTAATTCCCTTGGTGACGCAAACTGTATGCCTGCGTACCGAGAAAGCTTAGTACATTTTGTAACACAATGCAAAGATGAAGTTTGCGAGGACTGTATTCGGAGACTTGATCTTAATCCTATTCGAGTACTGGACTGTAAAAATGAAAAGTGTCAGTCACTCTATGTAAATGCTCCAAAACTCATCAATAACCTTTGTCAAGCTTGTGAAAATGACTTTACAAAACTCAAACAAATTTTAGATACAAATAACATTAACTACGAAATAGACACAAACCTAGTCCGTGGACTTGACTACTATTCTAAAACAGCCTTTGAATTTGTGAGCGATAACATTGGAAGCCAAAGTGCAATTGCTGGTGGTGGACGGTACGATAGACTCGTAGAATTTTTAGATGGTCGCCCTACTCCTGCTGTTGGTTTTGCAATGGGAATTGAGCGTTTAATGGAACTTATACAAATGCCTGAAGTAAAAAAAGAAGGGTATTATATAGGTGCTTTAGATGAAGATGCTATAGACTTAGTGGTGCAACTCGCTCAAAAGAAAAGAAAAACCGACAAAGTAAATATCGAATATAAAGCGAAAAATTTTAAAAACCACATGAAAGCAGTAGACAAGGTAAATGCGAAATACTTTTGTATTATTGGAAGTAATGAGATACAAAGTGGTACAATTATAGTTAAAGACATAGAAAACAAAACTGAGGAAAAAATTACTATACAGGAATTTTAATTATGGAAACATTACATGCATTATGGAGTTTATTTTTAGACTTTTTCGAATTTTTCATTCTCGTAGCAGTTATTGGGCTCTTTTTCTTATATATTTATGATAAATATGTACAAAGAAAACATGCCTTACTTATTAACTATCCCGTCATTGGAAGAGGAAGGTATTTACTCGAAGCTTTACGAGAACCTATGCGTCAATATTTTGCCGAAGAAACATTTTATGATTCTAAAGACAAGGTAGACTGGGTTTATAAAGCTGCTAAGAATGCACCTAATTACCAGTCTTTTTCTGTTTCTCAGCCTTTTGCTGGTTCACGTTTTGTTATAAAACATGCAACCAATGTTTTAAATGAAGATGAAGTTGATGAAGATACAAGTGTCGTATTTGGAGAGAATAGAGAAATTCCTTTTACATCATTTTCACCCATAATACGTTCAGCTATGAGTGATGGAGCCTTGAGTCCTGAAGCTGTACGTGCTTTTTCACTTGCTGGAAAAAATTCAAACCTTACCATAAATACAGGTGAAGGTTCTCTCACTTCAAACCATTTATTTACACTTAGACCGGATCTAAGTGACTGTAAATATCTTGAAATCGTTAAAAAAACACCTTTTGCTGAGTTTGCATTTAAGGTTGGAGATAAACTTTTTAACCGTAAAATTGCTATTAAATGGTATAGAAATATTTTACTTAATAAAAAAACACAAAATACATATATTTATGATGTTGCTTCACATGTACTCTTTCGTGTAAACTGGAAAGCAAAACTAGAAGACTTTCCAAAAGAAGTCCCCACAAGTATTCCAAATATGATTTTTCAAATGAGTTCCGGTCTTTACGGTGTTCGTGATGCAAATGGGAAATTTGATGAAGTGAAATATCAAAAAGTTATGAAATTCTGTAAAATGACAGAAATTAAAATTGCACAAGGTGCAAAACAAACTGGCGGTAAACTCGCAGGAAGTAAAGTTACTGCAGATATCGCTTACTACCGTGGTGTACCTGAGGGTGAAAATGTATTTTCACCAAATAGATTCCCTTATGCGGACTCAACTTCTCATTTACTTGATTTTGTTGAAAGATTACAAAAATTATCAAAAAAGCCTGTGGGTTTTAAAATAGTAATTTCAGATGTATCTGCTGTTGATGAAATAGCACAAGAGATAGTAAAAAGAAAAGAAGAAGGAAGAAGCTTACCAGACTTCATAACAGTTGATAGTGGCGAGGGTGGAAGTGCTACTGCGCCATTAGAGCTAATGGAATCTGTTGGTCTAAGCACAAACAATGCACTGTACATTCTCGATACTGTACTGAAAAAATATGAAATACGACACAATATAAAAATTATTGCAAGTGGAAAAATACTAACTCCTGATGATGCTATTATCACTATGTGTATGGGTGCAGATGCAGTTGGAATTGCTCGTGGATTTATGATGAGTGGTGGTTGTATTCGTGCAAAAATGTGTTCAGGTTTTGGTTCACACGTTTGTCCTGTTGGAATGGCTACGCAAGACAAGAAAAAAAGAGCTTCTTACTTAGTTGTTAAAGAAGGTATAGAAATTGGAAACTACCATCGGAATTTAATAAAAAGTATGAAAGTTGTTCTTTGTGTTATGGGAATCAAAAATATAAAAGACCTTAATAAAAGTCATCTTACTTTTAAAAATAATAATGGTGAAATATATTTTGACATTGACAAATATTTCCATCATAAACTCCATGTATAGGAAAAATAATTGAAAGAATTTGGGCTTAGTATTTGGGCAAACAATAATTATCTTGTTGAAAATGGAATACTGAGGTTGCACTATAAGTCAAACCCTTCTTTACTTGATATCACACAAAACATTCGTGCAACTGGAGTAAGAGGACCTATCTTACTCCGATTTCCACATTTAATAAAAAAACAAATACGTTCTCTTTATAATAATTTTAATAACGCAATACGTGAAAATAATTATAAAGGAAATTTCAATGCTGTTTTTCCTCTCAAAGTAAACCAGTTTCCACATGCTGTAAACGCTGTTGTCCATGAAGGCAAGGATTATAATTATGGTTTAGAAGCAGGAAGTAAAGCTGAGCTTGTTCTTGCCATGAGTAAAACGCCGCACAAAGCACATATAACTGTAAATGGATTTAAAGATAAAGAAATGATAACTCTTGGATTTATTGCTGCACAATGTGGCCATAAAATAACACTAACTATAGAAGGACTTAATGAACTTAAAACAATTATAGCAGTTGCACAAACTTCTTCATTAAAAGTACCTAGGATTGGAATTCGTGTACGTCTTCATAGTGTTGGAAGTGGAACGTGGGCAAAAAGTGGGGGAATGGATGCAAAATTTGGGTTAACATCTACAGAGATTATAGAAGCTGTAAAAATTTTACAAAATGCAAGCCTCATTAAAAATCTAAGTATGATTCATTTTCATATTGGCTCACAAATGGAAGATATTGCACCTATAAAAAAAGCACTCAGAGAAGCTGGAAACATCTACGCAGAACTTAGAAAAATGGGAGCCACTTCTTTAGAAAATATAAATATAGGAGGAGGTCTCGCTGTTGAATACGACCAACACTCACATAGTAAATCTCGTAATTATTCTATAAAAGAGTTTTCGAGTTCCGTTGTCTTTCTTCTGGGTGAAATTATGGATGCAAAAAATGTAAAGCACCCAAATATTTTTACAGAATCTGGAAGATTTATTGTAGCTTCACATGCGGTGCTCATTACACCTGTACTTGAACTTTTTTCTCAAGACTATAAAGAAAACCTTTTACATTTAAAAGAAAAAAATCCACCTCTTATTGATGAACTTATTGATTTAAATAAATCACTCAATGATGTAAATGCAATTGAGTACATGCATGATGCCCTTGACCATATGGAATCTTTATTTACATTATTTGACCTTGGGTATATTAACTTACAAGACCGTTCAAATGCTGAAATACTTGTACATAACATTATTAAAAAAGCACTGTATTTAAAATCAGCTACTCCAACAAATGAGTTAGAGCAACTTCAAGTAAAATTACAAGAAAGATATTTAATTAATGCCTCTATTTTTCAAAGTTTACCAGACTACTGGGGTTTAAAACAACACTTTCCCATCATGCCACTCCATCACTTAAGTAAAACTCCTCACAGAGCAGCATCACTTTGGGATATTACATGTGATAGTGATGGCGAAATTCGTTTTAACCCAGAGAAGCCACTGTACTTACATGATGTTAATCTGGATAAAAATGATTACTTTTTAGGTTTTTTTAATGTTGGAGCATACCAAGAAACTCTTGGTATGAATCATAATCTTTTTACAAAACCAAGTGAATATACCATTGATATTGATGAAGATTCATATACTATTTCAAATAAAAATGAATCTAAGTCTCTTATTCATATTCTAGATTCTATCGGTTACAATGGAAAAAATATTTTAATTCAGCTTGAAAAAGAGCTATTAGATAGTAACTTTATTACAGAAAAAGAAAAAACAGATACACTTATAGACTTAAAATTATTTTTACAACAAAATGGTTATCTAAGAACAACTGACTAAGGCTACAACTTGGGTATTTACAAAACTATAAAAGAAGACTTTTCAAATGCTTATAAAAATGATCCTGCCCTTAATTCAAAAATAGATTTTTTATTTAATTATCCAGGTGTATGGGCAATAGCATGGTACAGAATTGCTCATAAATTACATCGCGCAAACTTTAAGCGTTTTGCACGTATGATTATGGGTTTCACTCAGATTATGACACATATAGATATCCATCCAGCCGCTATTATCGGTCATCGTGTTTTTATTGACCATGGGAACGGTGTTGTTATTGGAGAAACTGCAATTGTTGAAGATGATGTTGTAATTTACCAAGGTGTTACACTTGGTGGTGTTTCTCTTGAACATGGAAAACGTCATCCTACAATTAAAAAAGGTGCTGTTCTTGGTGCAGGTGCTAAAATTCTTGGAAATATTACTATTGGTGAAAAAGCAAAAATAGGTGCGAACTCTGTGGTTGTAAAAGAAGTTCCTGACTGCTCTACTGCTATTGGAATTCCAGCGCATGTCATTGCTAAGGGACGATGTACGGATCCTTTTATGCATAATATGCTTCCAGATATTAACAAAGAAATGTTTGAATACCTTTTAAAACGTGTTGCTATACTTGAGCATATTCTTGTTGAAGACAACAAGAGTGTCCTTGAAGAAGACTTAGAACTTGAACATATTTATGAAACTTTCATTAAGGCAATGAAAAACTAAATAAAGCGTATCATTAACTTATATATATTATTATTTTAGTATAATTATCGCAATAAAAATTTGGAGATACTTTATGCTAACAGACCGCATTAACACACTTTCAGAATCAATAACAATCGCTATAACAACTTTAGCGCAAGAGCTCAAAGCTGAGGGAAAAGATATACTTAGTTTTTCAGCTGGTGAACCAGACTTTGATACACCTCAAGTGATTAAAGATGCTGCAATTAATGCTATTAATGAAGGTTTTACAAAATATACTGCTGTTGATGGTATACCTGCACTTAAAACGGCTGTAGCAAATAAGCTTAAACGTGATAACGGTCTTACGTATGCTGCAAATCAGATTATTGTGAATAATGGTGCAAAACATTCTCTTTTTAACTTATTTTCAGCAACAATTCAAAAAGGTGATGAAGTAATTATTCCAGCACCCTACTGGGTGACCTACCCTGAACTTGTGAAATACTGTGGTGGTACTGTTGTTGAAATCCAAACACAAGATATGAGTTCATTTAAAATAACTCCCGAGCAATTAAAAAATGCACTTACAAAAAACACTAAAATGCTTATTTTAACAACACCTTCAAATCCTACTGGTTCAGTATATACAAAAGAAGAACTTACGGCTCTTGGAAAAGTTTTAGAAGGTACAAAAGTAATAGTTGCAAGTGATGAAATGTATGAAAAGCTCATTTATGATGGGACTTTTACATCAGCTGCTTCTGTTAGCCGAGATATGTATGAAAGAACTGTAACGATAAATGGTCTAAGTAAATCTGTTGCAATGACTGGTTGGAGATTCGGTTATATGGCTGCACATAATACAGCGCTTATCAAAGCTACAAAAAAACTTCAGTCGCAAAGTACATCAAATATTAACTCCATCACTCAAAAAGCAGCTATTGTAGCACTTGATGGAGCGGCAGACTCTGACATAGAAATGATGAGAAGAGAGTTTAAAGCAAGGCGTGATGAAGCAGTAAAAATTTTTAATGCTGTTGAGGGTCTCAGTGTTTTAAAACCAGATGGTGCATTTTATTTATTTGTTAATATCCAAAAAGTTAGTTCTGATTCACTAACATTTGCAAAAGAGTTACTTGCGCAAAAAGGCGTAGCAGTAGTTCCTGGTGTTGGCTTTGGAAGTGAGGGTTATTTTAGGTTTAGTTTTGCAACTGATATTCAAAGTATTCGTACAGGAATTAAAAGAATTGAAGAGTTTGTTAGCTCTCTTAAATAAACTCTAGGGCTTCATGCCTTAAGAGTTTACTATATAGTAAATTATATACTAAAATTTAGCTTCTTAAAGCTTGAAGAGCCTCAATCACTGCATCAAGATTATCCATAGGTAAGTGCACTTTCCACTCAGGTTCTTCAGCATTTCCAACTAAAGAAATTCCTACACTTGCAACAGAATGACTGTCTTTACCGTATGGCTCATCTATTTTTGTTACCGAAATAACACCTTTTTTTGTTCCACTTAATGCGATTGTTGTACCCATTAAAAATCCTTTATTCGTTCAATATTTATTTTAAGAGTTTAGCAATTTTTGACTGAAGTTTTAACCATGGTTTATGTTCCATCAAAGGAAAACCAGCAAAAGTTAAGCCACTTTCTTTAATACTCTTAGTAACACCACTTCTTGCAGCAAAACTTGTAAATGGAGCGATAGTTAAATGTCCTGCTATTGCAGACTGACCACCTAAAACAACATTTCTTCCAAGTGTTGTAGAACCAGCAATACCAGACTGCGCAACTAAAACAGAATATTCTCCTAGTACACAGTTGTGCCCAACTTGAATAAGATTGTCAATGCGCACTCCTTTTTGAAGTCGTGTACTACCAAAAACAGCACGATCAATACTTACGTTACTACCTATTTCAACATCATCTTCAATAACAACATTTCCATTTTGATAAATTTTAGTATGTTCTCCCGATGCATTTGTAGCAAATCCAAAACCATCAGCGCCAATAGCAGTATTAGAATGAATCACGCAATCACTACCAATTATAGAATCTCTATAAATAGTAGTGTTTGGGTAAATAACAGTATTATCTCCAATTACACAAGATGTACCAATATAAACATGTGCAAGAATCGTACAGTTTTTACCAATACGTACGCCATGTGCAATTTCAGCCTTTGGAGAAATACGAGTACCCTCACCTACTATAGCTTTGTCTAAACGAGAATCTTCAATTAATGGAGCAAAACTTTTTGAAAGAATGGCCATTTTCATATAAGGATTATCTACTACTAAAGCTACACAATTATCAGGAACATATTCTTTTGTTTTTTCATCTACAAGTATAGCACTTGCCTGAGATATTGCTATGTCTTTTACGTATTTTGCATTTGAAATAAAAGAAAGTTGTCCTTCTTTTGCATCTTTAAGTGCATTCATAGATGTTATTTCTAGGTCTTCACCACCATACGCAGCACCAACAATGCTTGCAATATCTTTTATATTCATATTTATCTCTCGAGTGCTACAGCACCACTTCTAACAATTTCTTTTGGATTATAACGCTTAATAGCTTGTAAAAAATTCTCAATTCTTTTTGGTTCATCTGCAACCATAGTAATAATGACACTTTCACTAACATTTACGATTTTTCCATTATATGCCTGACAAAGCGTGTCTATCTCTGTAATGTTTTCACTAATAGAAAATTTTACAAGAGCCATCTCTTTTTCAACAATATCATCATGCTCATATACGCGTAATACAGGGATAAGTTTATGAAGCTGTTTGGTGATTTGTTCTATAACGCGAACAGAACCAGCAGTTACAATAGTTAAACGCGAATACTTGCTATCTGGAATAGGAGCAACAGTTAAAGAAGTAATATTGTATCCACGGCCCGAAAAAAGGTTTGTAATACGGGAAAGTACACTTGCCTCATTTACAACAATAACTGAAACTACTCTTCTTTCACTATTATCAGTATTTACAGTCATTATTTTGTCTCCTTTTTTTCTAATAACATCATGTTAAAAAGACTTCCACCTGATGGAACCATTGGCATAACATTTTCTAGTCTGTGTACGATAACTTCTATAAAAGCAACTACATTTTTTTCTACCGCATCTTTAAGAGCCGCGTCAAATTCTTCTTTTGTGTTTACTCGATATCCTATACCCCCAAATGCTTCACTTAATTTAACGAAGTCTGGCTGTACTGAAAGATCTGTTTCACTATGACGTTTATCATAAAAAAGTGTTTGCCACTGACGAACCATTCCCAAATAATTATTATTTAAAATAATATTAATAACTGGTATTTTTTGCTCAACCGCAGTCATAAGTTCTTGACAATTCATAAGGATTGAACCATCACCTGTAAAGTTAATACTTGTTTTCTCTGGAGATGCAGCTTTTACGCCTAAGGCAGCTGGAAAACCAAAGCCCATGGTTCCAAGTCCACCTGAACTTATAAACTGGCGAGGACGCGAGAATGGATAAAATTGCGCAGCCCACATTTGATGCTGTCCAACATCTGTAGAGATATTTGCATCATCACCTAAAAGTTCACCAACCCTTTTTACTACCCACTGAGGTTTAATTCTTTGAGTATCTTCATGAAATGTTAAAGGATGTAATTCAGCAAAATTATTAATTGTATCACGCCATGTTTCATACTTGTCACTATTAATTTTATCAACTTGAGACAGCATATCTCCAGCTACATTTTTAAGATCCCCTACAATAGGATAATCTGCATGTACTAACTTTGAAATAGAAGCAGGGTCAATATCAACATGAATAACGTCTGCATTTTTAGCAAATTCTGAGAGTTTACCAGTTACACGGTCATCAAATCGAACACCTAAACCAATTACTAAATCTGTCTCACTCATTGCCATATTTGCAGCATACGATCCATGCATTCCAAGCATACCAATAAGTAAAGCATCCTCGTGTGAAAGTACACCTCGAGCCATAAAAGTTTCAACAGCCGGTATTCCTGTTATTTGAACAAGCTTACGTACTTCATCAGATGCATTAGCATTTATAATTCCACCACCAAGATAAAAAAGAGGTCTTTTAGCATTTGCTATTGCATCTATCGCTTTTTTAATTTGACGAGGATTTCCTTTAACATGTGGTTTATATGTTTCAAGTTCGAGTGCAAAATCATAATCAAATTCTGCTATCTGTGCTGTGATATCTTTTGGAATATCCACATGTACAGGACCTGGACGACCAGTTCGAGCTATATAAAAAGCTTCTTTAAGTATACGTGGTAAATCTGCTGCATCAGTTACAAGATAATTATGTTTCGTACAAGGACGAGATATACCAATGGCGTCAATCTCTTGAAAACCATCTGTACCAATAAGACTCATTGGAACTTGACCAGAAATTACAACCAAAGGAATAGAATCCATATATGCATCTGCTAAACCAGTGACTGCATTTGTAAAACCAGGTCCTGATGTAATCATAGCTACACCAACTTTCCCACTTGCTTTTGCATAACCTTCAGCAGCATGTATAGATGCTTGTTCATGACGGTTTAAAATATGTTTGAATCCATCTTGCTTATAGATTTCATCATAAACATTCATGATTGCTCCACCTGGGTAACCAAATACTGTGTCAACGCCCTCTTTGATTAAAGCTTCAATGACCATTTGTGCGCCACTAATCTGCATGATAATCTCCTATAAATAATTGTAATTTGATATCTTTATTTAAAAAGTTGTAGATTATACTTAAGTAGAACTATATTTCAGGTTAAATTAGACTACTATTGAGAGGATAAATACTAGTCTAAGATTGATTCAATTATCATAGTTGGTCTCCACATGCTAAGAGAACCTTTTGTGAGTAACTCAAAATTAAGTTTTGATTCCGGGTATTTTACAATAAATATTTCATAAAAGCTTAAAATTTGATCTTGTAAACCAAAATTTAAAATATAGTTTTTTATACCATCTTCAATATAGCGTTGATCTTTTTTGCCTTCTACAGCTTTTTCTAGTTGAATCATATAGCACCAACCAAAAACTGTACCAATAGCCATATACTTAGAACTAATTTTCATATATTCTTTTAAGGCATCTTCAATCCCTTTGGAGTACCCCTCTACTGCAAAACTATTTGCTTCAGCTAAGTCAGAATTCCATTGCTGTTGTAACCTTTGTCCATCGCTTGTATTGAGTAAATCATCTGACATATCCAACATATTATATGCCACTGTTCTATTATTACTAGCTACTGCATCAAAGAATTTTTTCTTAAATTCTATCTCTTTCATTAGCTCTTTCACTTCAGCACTAAAATCAGGAAAATCAGCTAAAACTCGAAGCATTTTAACAGCTTGGTTTGGATTTCCACCATTTATAAGTTCTTGAGATTTCATATATAAAGAATCTGCATAATTTAAGATTGTTCCATACTCAGGAAATTCTTGTAAAAATGGATGTAGCTTTGTTAATTCAAAGGATATTTTAAAATCTTTTTGTCCAATAGCTACTTTAAACCTTTTGTAAATTTCACCCTTAGCAAACAACTCTTGCATTAAAATTGTTTTTTCACTTATTCCTCGATAGGGAGCTAAAATCTCACGAGCTGTATCCATTCCCTTCGGTTGTAAAGAATGTTTTTGTGCTAAAGCGAACGCTTTTCTCCATCTCTCTTCTAAGGATTTATATACAGAAGATTCTTTATAAAGGGGGTGCATATTTACAACACCATAGGCTAAAACAATTTTACCTTGTTTTGCAAGTTCAAGAAATTTTGGAAAATCTATATATTCGGTAATGATTTTTTGCATAACTCTATTTTTAGATGGAATGTTTTTAAAGAAACTAAAAAGAGTAATCGCCCCTGCTTTATCACCCTTTTGTAAACATATTTTTGCTTTTTTAAGTGTATTTTCCCAAAGGTTCGATACAAGTTCATAAATTTTTGTATACCCTAATATAGGGTTTGTTTTAACATGTGCCTCGATAAGCTCATATTTTTTTTCTTTTAAAAGCGTGGTAATATGTGCTTCACCCTCATAAATATCATAAAATAATATATCGCCATTTTGACAAGAAATAATTAAATGTCTGTTCTCTTCATCAAATACTAAAGCAGTAATAGGTGATTGTAATTTAATATATTTTCGAGATAACTGCTCATATGTAGCTAAATCATATACCAATATATACCCAAGCGCTGTTCCTAAAAATAAAAACTTATTATCTTGTGCTGTGGTAATCTGAGTTACATCATCATGAACGCCTTCGAGACGCATTAAAATTTTCCCGCTATAAATATCCCAAATGATTGCTTTCGCATTTCTATCAACACTCACAAGTCTATTTTGACCTATAAAAGAAACTTTCATCACAGCTGCAGCATGTGCTTTTAGTTTATGTTTGGGTGTCATCATAGCTAAATGAAATATCGATATCTTTTTATCATAAGAACAGGTAGCAACCCAGTTGCCGTTTGAACTAAAAGCAATATCGTTTACAGTATCCACATGTACAGGAAGAGTAAAGGCAAGTTTTCCACTTTCCATATCAACAGCGAAGGTCTTTCCATCATCTCCACATGAAAACATAAATTTATTGTCAGTACTTATACCAACACACGAAGCTTCACCTTGATGTCTATCTACTTTTGTTATAGCTTTTTTTGTCTCTGCATTATAAAGGCGAGACTCTTTACAGTCTGCGCTTAAAGATGCAAAATATTTCCCATCAGAACTAAACTGTACTACCGTACTTTTATAACGTTCATGCGCGATATTTGCTTTAAAACCATTAAGTAAATCTAGGCTATCTTTATCTAAAAAACGAATTGTAGTTTTAGCATCTACTATTAACAACCTACCATCATCAAGTATTTTTGTGAGTACAATAGGCTCTTTAAAATTTTTACTTTTTACTACTTCCATGATTTAATCCCTTAAATAACCTTCATTTTTTAATGTAATTTGAATCTCTTGTTGATGCACAGCACCTTTTGTTTCCATATGAATAGTAACATTAGCATCACCATAATCTAAGGATATTGATGTTCTATCATATGCAATATGAACAATGTTAGCATTTAATTCTTGAAGAATTTCTGTTAAACGTTTTAAAGAACCCGGTTTATCCACAAGAGTAACCGTAACTTTCATTTTTCTCTCAGACTTTAAAAGTCCTTTTTCAATGATAACAGAAAGTAATGTAACATCCATATTACCACCGCTTAAAACTATAGCAATTTTCTTACCTTTTAAATGATGAAGTTTATTATGAAGTAATGCAGCAACACCAACAGCTCCAGCACCTTCAACTACAAGTTTTTGCTTTTCGAGTAAGAATAAAATTGCACTCGCTATTTCTTCATCATCAACACCAATAAAAGTATCAACATGTTTTAGCATGTGCGCTAAAGTTATTTCAGAAGTATCTCGAACGGCAATTCCATCAGCAATAGTACGCACACTTATAGTATCTACAGCCTTTTTTAAAGCAAACGAATTTTTTAAAGCAGGTGCTCCACTAGCGCTCACACCAATAACTTCAACATTTGGATTTATCTCTTTAATAGCTATTGCCATTCCAGAGATAAGACCACCACCACCTACGGGAATAATAACTGCATCTAAGTCTTCACATGTATCCATAATATCTAAAGCAACAGTCCCCTGCCCTGCGATGACTTCTTCATCTTCAAAAGGATGCACAAATGTTAGTGAATTTTTTTCTCCATATTTTGTAGCGTAGGCGTAGGCTTCATCATAATTTGAACCAGCAAGAATTACCTCTGCGCCAAAATGCTTTACACCATCTACTTTAGTTAGAGGAGTTGATTCAGGCATAATTATTACAGCTTTTATACCAAACTTCGAGGCAGAAAGTGCAACACCTTGCGCGTGATTTCCAGCACTAGCTGCAACTACACCACATGCTCTTTGAGCATCACTGAGTGTTGCTATTTTGTTATACGCACCACGTATTTTAAAAGCACCTGTTACTTGAAGATTTTCTTTTTTTAAAAATACTTCACTCCCTGAAATTTCGCTCAAGTACGGAGCATAAGAAAAAGGAGTATTTACAACAACATCTTTAATTCGTTCTCGTGCTTGGTATATTTTTTCTAAATTTAGCACTCATTATGCCCTTTATCGATTCGTTAATTCTATTTTTGGACAATGGTTTTGAACAACTTTCATACCAGCATCTTTTGCCTTTTGAGCAGCGTCATTATTTACTAAACCTAATTGCCCCCAAAAGACTTTAACATCACCACGTTTTATACAAGCATCAGCTATTGCATCAAAAGCATCTGGTTTTCTAAAAATATCTACCATATCAACAGCAAAAGGTATTTCAAGTAAACTTCTATAAACTTTTTCACCTAAGATCATTTCTTCTTTTGGGTATACAGGAACAATTTTATAGCCTTTGTTTTGTAAAAACTTCCCTACCATATTACTTGCTTTTGACGCATCTGGCGACAATCCTAAAATTGCTATTGTTTTCACACTGTCCAAAATCTCTAACATCTCTTCATTATTTGAGTTTACACTCGGAAATTCGCATTCCATAATCTTCCTTTCTTAATATCTTATTTATTGCTTTATTATAAGAGATTATATCCAAAAATACTAAAGTTGTAAAAAAAATGTATAGCATTAATCGCCATATTCAAGTTTAATTCAGTATGATACCTATTGTAACAATTTCTTTAAAATATATTTCACTTGGGTTCCTTCCTTTAAACGCTATACTGAAAAAATACAAAGTAGCATTATTAATATTTTTTTGTTACAATTAAAACATATAAAGAGGTCACGTCAATGCCAACAGACATAGCATCATTTAAAATTGCAATTATTGGTGCTGGACCGGCTGGTTTGATGGCAGCACAAGTGCTCTCTAATGCTGGTTATGCACCGATGGTATTTGATGCAAAACCTTCTGCTGGACGTAAATTTTTACAAGCAGGACGAGGTGGCTTAAACCTTACACATTCAGAAGATTTTAGCATTTTTTCACGTCGTTATTTTGAAGCGCAAACTTTTTTAAAACCTGCACTAGAAAACTTCACTCCTACTGACATCCGTTTGTGGGCGGAAGAACTTGGTTTTGAAACATTTGTAGGCTCATCTGGAAAAGTATATCCTTTAGACAAAAAAGCAGCACCCTTACTTCGTACTTGGTTACAGCAACTTAAAGCAAAAAACACTACGTTTAAAATGAAACATCATTGGCTTGGTTTTTCAAAAGATATTTGGCAATTCCAAACTCCCAATGGAGAAGAAAGTTATTCTTTTAATGCTGTTATTTTAGCTTTAGGTGGGGCTTCATGGCCACATTTAGGTTCAACAGGTTCTTGGACAAAAATACTAGAAAACAAAGGCTTACATATAGCTCCACTCAAGCCTGCAAATATGGGATTTACGATAACTTGGTCTACACTATTTAAAGAAAAATTTTCAGGAACTCCACTTAAAAATGTAGCCCTTAGTTTTACAGATGCAAAGGGGAACTACCACTCAAAGTTAGGTGAACTCCTAGTAAGTGCGTATGGAGTTGAGGGAAGTTTAATCTATACCCACTCAAAATTATTAAGAGAAAAAGTAGAACAAGAGTCTTTCACAACCATTTACTTAGACCTTTTTCCTCATCGCTCCGAGAGTAAACTGGAGCAACAATTAAGTCTACCTAGAGGTAAGAAAAGTTTGAGTGCCTTTTGGAAACGCTTAGGCTTAAGTGGTATTAAGGCTTCTTTATTACGAGAAATTTTAGGAACAGAAGCTTTAAAAGACTCTGCATTAGTAGCAAAAACACTCAAAAAGTTTCCTTTAGTGTTAGAATCGTATCGACCGATTGAAGATGCTATTAGTACAGCGGGAGGTTTAAAATTTAACAATTTAAATGAAAACCTTATGCTTAAAAACTTTCCTATGGTGTTTTGTGTTGGCGAAATGCTAGATTGGGAAGCACCAACGGGTGGCTATTTATTAACTGCTGTAATGGGACAAGGGAAGCAAGCGGCAGAAGGTCTTATAAAAGTACTACAAAGTAAAGGAAAAAGATGAACTTAGAAGCAGATATAAGTGATATAGAATTAAAACAAAGATGGAGACTTTACTGGATTCATTGTATTTTTGAGTTTTCACATGCAAAGCTACAGTATATGTCTTGGATTCAAGGTTCTAATGCGGAGTGGACTACAGATGAAGGTTGGTTATCTAGCTTTGAAGAGTGTAATGCCTCTTATTTTGATAATTTAGCCTTAGATGACAATTATATAAAAGCTATAGCATGTGGTAATGTCTCAAAAGAAGAAGCGCTAAGAGCAAATACTTTTCATCAACGTGTTTATTTGTACATTGAACCTAGTGAGAATCCTGAAGAAATTTTGAAAGACCCAGAATGGTTAGAAATCACTTCGCATGCAAAAGAATTTTGGAATTATTTAAAAAGAACAGTTGTATCACAAAGAGAAAGAGATGTAATACAAAGTTTAGAAAAAGAGTTTTGCTAAAGGAAATAATTAATGTAATTGTGATGTAATAGCAACTTCAACATCAGAAATATCTGCAGTTCCATCAACAGTAATATATGTTAATGTACTTATTTGGGAGGCTTGCTCTTTATAGTAACCAATAAGAGGTTGCGTAAGCTCATGGTACACTTTAAGACGGTCAAGGACAACTGATTCTTTGTCATCATCACGTTGCACTAAGTCTTCACCAGTTTCATTATCTTTACCTTCAACCTTTGGTGGGTTAAAAACTAAATGGTATGTTCTTCCACTTGCAAGGTGTGCACGACGACCAGCCATACGTGTTACAATTTCAGAGTCTGGAACATCTATTTCTATAACTGCGTCAATTTTTATACCTGCACTTGTTACTGCATCTGCTTGAGGAAGTGTACGAGGAAAACCATCTAAAAGATACCCATTTTTACAGTCATCTTCAGCAATCCTATCTTTTACTAAACCAATAATAATTGCATCCGTTACAAGTTGACCAGAGTCCATAGCTGCTTTAGCCATTTTTCCCATCTCTGTGCCAGCTTTAATTGCAGCACGAAGCATATCGCCTGTTGAAATTTGAGGAATGTTATATTTTTTTGTTAAAAATTGAGCTTGTGTACCTTTTCCAGCACCAGGAGCTCCAAGTAGTATAATTCTCATATAGTGTCCTAAGTATTTAATTATTGCAAGTATATAATAATGAGTTTAAAATTAGATAACACTTATTCACCCCACCCTAGTTTTTCTTTAAGTACTTCAAAATAGTTAAACTCATTTCTATGAATAAGCTTCGCATGATTCTCTGAGAGTTTTATATGTATGCTGTCACCTGCTTCAAACTCATGCATATCTTGTCCATCTATAATAATAACAGCCTTAGAGTCAGATGTTTTCATCTCAATAGAAAATTCACCTGGTAAAACGACTGGTCTTTGCGTTAAAGAATGTGGACAAATAGGCGTGAGCGTAAAAACTCTCGTTAAAGGAAATAAAACGGGTCCACCAGCAGAAAGGTTATATGCAGTAGAGCCTGTTGGAGTCGAAACGATAACTCCATCACCATAGTACGTATTAAAAGCCTTATTATCTACAAGTGTTTCCACATGTATCATGTTTGAAATAGATGGACGCGTAAATACTATGTCGTTAAAAGCATGTATTTTAATCTCTTGGTCTTTTTTTATAGCTGTTGCTTCTAAAACAGAACGTTCATCAATTCGGTAATTTCCACATGTTAGGTTTTGTGCAAATGCATCAAGTTCTTCCATACTCACATCTGCTAAAAAACCAAGATTCCCTGCATATACACCAAAAATAGGAATGTCAAAATGAAAACTTCTTCGTACTGCCGATATTAAAGTTCCATCACCACCGAGGGTAACTAAGGTATCGCATTGTTGACAAAGTAAATCAAACTCCATACCCATAACGTCTATCATTCCTCCACTTATACTTTCTATATACACTTCTATTTTATGTTTAGAAAATATTTTTTTTAATGTGTAGAAACTATCTTTAAGCTCTGGAGTCGATGGTCTTAAAATAACACCAACTTTTTTTATACTTTTATTTTTCACAATAAACCTTAGGTACAATTTTTCTTAAATATTATACAGTTTTGCGCATAAAAATTCTATAGTTATTTTAACTCTTAGAGTTTAGTGTATGATTATGTTTCTAAAATAAGATTTATGGAGAATCATGTGACGCTAAAGTTTCTTACGCTCATATCTAGTTGTACGGCTATTTTTTTTCTTAATGCCCAGGCAAAAGAAGTAACGAATAAACCAATTTTTTTAGTGCCTAGCTATGTATACGAAGAAAAAATGTCTCTTATTCAAATGCCAATAACTATTGATACCAAAGACATCCATAAAGCTATTCTATCAAAACTTAGTTCTCCTATTTCTCAAGGAAGCACGAAAAAATTAACAGCGAAACTCCTCACTAAGAGTATTACAAAAAAAGAACTAAAAAATAGTTTTTCAGACGTAGAACTTACATCTGATTCTTTTAAACTATGGGATAAACCAACAAAAGCACTTTATAATTATACTTCAAGTAGTGTCACAGCCTTCTTGGATAAAACTTTTGAAACAGGTATATGGATTAAACATAAAGTCTATTTAAGCAAGCTACATATTTCATTTCAAAATGACAAAGTTCACATTAGAACAAACTACAAAATAACGCTAAGTGTTGATTATGAACAAATACCTTTTCCATCACATGAGACAATAAAAATAAAAGGTCTCTTAGATGGTGTCGTATATGCTCAAGCGAATGTAGTTGGCACAATATCTATAAACAACCAAGCGCAGCTATCTCTTCACATTCCCCAATGTGAAACAGATTTAAAATTTACAAAAGTGGTTATTCCCTCTGCTGTAGAAGATGTTGATTTTTTGAAAATTCTTCGTCCAGAACTTCTTCTAACAAAGGAAATTCTCAATAAAGAAGTAACAAAAGCAATTCAAAATCAAATTTCTAAAAAGCATTTAAATGTAAGCCTTTATGATAAAATACAAGGTTTTGTAGCACAAAATGCACATGCTATTGATTTAAAAAATAACCTATGGTTACTTCCACATGCACAACAAATTTCTATCTCTCAAGTAAAAGGTTCAGGAACACTCGATAATAAACTTATACTTGATGTTGGTGTAAATGCAAAACCTACGTTTATACTTAGCTCTACTAAGCCCACTACAAATATACCCAAGTCTATCCCAATTACATGTGAAGATTTTACCCCAAAATTACATTTGTACCCTACTTTGCATATCAAATATTTCCTTGGAGAACAGAAAATAAAAGAAGCATTAAATCAGCTTTTAAAAGACAAAAATCGACATTTAGAATATCTAATTTCAAAAGTAGTACTTTATCCAAGTGATACAAAGCTTGTAATTGCAATCACACTTAAAGACTTAGAAAAAAATACACTATCATTATTTTATCTTTGGGGCAAACCAAAATTAGATACTGAAAATATGACATTATCTTTGGATAAGATTGATTATACTATAGAAAGCAAAAGCTTTTTAATCAGAAATATAGCTTGGTTTTTAGATGAAGACATACAAGAACTTTTAGAAAAAGAGACTGTCTTTAGCTATGAAAAAAAATTTATCCAACTCTCAGAAAAACTCAAATATATAGAAAGAAAATCTGCAAATGGAGTTTTAATAGCAAAGATAAATGCTCTAAAAGCGCAAAATATCACCATTACTAAAGATGCCTTTGTAATCCACCTCAATGCCAAAGGAAACGCATCTTATAAGGTTTCATTTTAACAATAACTTTTCCTTACTCTTACTTAGTAAGCCAATTTTAGATATAATCTCAAAAATTATTAATTAGGACTCTATATACATGAGAAGTCATTATTGTACAGATGTAAGTGAAGCAAACGTAGGCGATAAAGTTGTTTTAGCTGGTTGGGCAAACAACTACCGAGATCATGGTGGAATTATTTTTATTGATTTACGTGATAAAAGTGGTTTAATCCAGTTAACATGTGATCCAGAAGACAGTGCATCTGCACATAAAGTAGCAGATGGTGTTCGTGATGAATACGTTCTTATCGTTAAGGGAACTGTTCGTTTACGTGGAGAAGGTTTAACAAACCCTCGTCTAAAAACTGGTTCAATTGAAATTATGGTTGATGAGCTTATCATAGAAAATAAATCTGCGCCTGTTCCTTTTGTGATTGGTGATAAAAATGTTGGAGAAGAAACAACATTAAAATACCGTTATTTAGAGTTAAGAGATCCTGATCTTTACGAAGTTTTTCGTCTTCGTTCAAAAGCAGCAATAGCAGCTAGAAACGTTCTTGATAAAAATGGATTTTTGGAAGTTGAAACGCCGATTTTAACAAAATCAACTCCAGAGGGGGCAAGAGATTATCTTGTTCCATCTCGTGTACATAATGGCGAATTTTATGCACTTCCACAATCACCACAACTTTTTAAACAACTTTTAATGGTTGGTGGTTTTGATAGATACTTTCAAATAGCAAAATGTTTCCGTGATGAAGACTTACGTGCAGACCGTCAACCGGAATTTACGCAAATAGATGTTGAGATGAGTTTTTGTAACCAAGAAGATGTAATTAAAGTTGCAGAAGACTTACTTGTAGCAATGTTTTCAGCATGTGGTGTTGAAGTTAAACCTCCATTTAACCGCATTACATTTAATGATGCAATGGAATTCTATGGTTCAGATAAGCCAGACCTACGTTATGATCTTAAAATGGTGGATGTTATTGATATTTTTGAACGTTGTGATAATGAAATATTTACAAATATCGCAAAAGACTCTAAGAAAAACCGTATTAAAGCGCTTAAAGTTCCTGGTGCTGACTTAGTGTTCTCAAAACGTGAAATGAAAGGTTTTGAAGAATTTGTACGTAAATTTGGTGCACATGGTCTTGGTTACTTCCAAATGAAAGAAGACGGTCTTAAAGGTCCACTTATTAAGTTCTTTAGTGAAGAAGATATTGCACTTCTTATCGAGAGAACTGAACTTTCAGTTGGCGATGTTGTATTTTTCGGTGCTGGTGAGAAAAAAACTGTTATGGATTACATGGGTCGATTTAGAAACTTTATAGCAGAACACGAAAAAATGAATTTAATTGACGAAAATGCTTTTGAATTTGTATGGGTTGTTGATTTCCCTATGTTTGAAGTTGAAGATGGTCGCGTTAAAGCACTCCACCATCCATTTACTCTCCCTAAAGACACAAACAAAGAAGATGTGGAAGAGATAGAGTCTATCGCTTATGATATCGTTTTAAATGGTACTGAGCTTGGTGGTGGATCTATTCGTATTCATAAAGAAGAAGTACAAAATGAAGTATTTAAACTTTTAGGAATAGAAGAAGAAGAAGCACGAGAGAAATTTGGTTTCTTGCTTGATGCACTTAAATTTGGTGCACCTCCACATGGTGGATTTGCTTTAGGTTTCGACAGACTTATGATGCTTATTTCAAAAAAGAAAAGTATTCGTGATGTTATTGCATTTCCTAAAACACAAAAAGCGTCTTGTGTTCTTACAAAAGCTCCAAGTCCAGTTGACAATAATCAACTTCGTGATTTACACATTCGTTTACGCGAAACGCAAAAGTAATTTAAATTAAATAGAAATAAGTAATTATTTCTATTTAACCCCTTTTCTCTTTACATCCACTTTAATTTTTTAGGCTATAATAATTGTATATTTAATAGTGAGGATATTTAATCTGTGAAAAAATTATTTTTAATTATTGGGGCTCCTGGGTCTGGTAAAACAACTGATGCTGAGCTTGTAGCTGAGAAAAATGAAAATATTACGCATTATTCTACTGGCGATATGCTTCGAGCAGAAGTTACCTCTGGAAGTGAGAGAGGCTTAGAGTTAGACTCTTACATGTCTCAAGGTGAAATAGTGCCTATCGCTATGGTTATGGAGACAATTATGAGTGCTATTAAAGAAGCACCAACTGATATTATTCTTCTTGATGGTTACCCAAGAAGCACCGAACAGATGAATGAACTTGATTCCTATTTAGCAAATGAAAGTTCTGTTGAGCTTATAAGTGTAATAGAAGTAGAAGTAAGTGAGGAAACTGCAAGAAATAGAGTTCTTGGACGTTCTCGTGGTGAAGACGATAAAGAAGAAATTTTTAATAAGCGTATGCAAGTTTACCTTGAACCATTGATTTATATTGAAGCTTTTTATGGACCTAAAGATATGTTACATGATATGTCTGGTGAGGGTACAATCGAAGAAGTTGTTACTAAGATGAATGACTTTATAATTTCAAAAATATAAAGAAGGAAAAAACATGAATAAAAAATTACTCGCACTACTAACTACACTTACATTAGCAAGTTCTTCTTATGCAATAAGTTGGGCTGAAATTAAAAATGATACTAAAGATACTATTAAAACATTAAAAGAAGATTCTAAAGTTTCATTCAAAGATATTGAAAATAAGTCAGAAGAAGTATGGGAAGATATTAAAAATAACTTTAAAGATGAAGAAGAAAAAAAACCACGAA
>NZ_JAEMVA010000026.1 GCF_029215955.1 Sulfurimonas sp. SAG-AH-194-I05 | reverse complement strand
AAATTTATATAGACATGATAACTGGAAAAACTATAAGACAAAAGAATCAATAGAATGAGTATCTACAGAGAATATGACATTCGTGGAATATATGAAAAAGAATTAAATAAGCAAAGTGTAACACGTATTGGGTATGTACTTGCTTCTAAAATTAAGGGTGACTACGTTGCTGTTGGTTATGATGCAAGAAGTCACTCCCCTATTCTTTTTGAGTACCTTGTTGCTGGACTTAATGCTGGAGGAAAAAAAGTTCTTGGAATGGGGCTTGTTCCTACACCTGTAAACTATTTTACCAATTACCAAGAGTGGGAAGGAATAACTCCTGATGCCTCTGTAATGATAACCGGTTCGCATAACCCTAGTGAGTATAATGGTTTTAAAATTACAGTAGATAAAGCACCTTTTTTTAGTGAGGACATCTATGCTCTTGGTCGTACATGTGATGCTATGGACTTTATTCCACATGCTAAAGTACGTCAAGTAACCGATATAGATGCTGTAACGCGCTATGTAAACTTTATAGTAGGTTCGTTTCAACACTTAAAAGCAATGCCAACAAAAATCGCTTATGACTGTGGAAATGGTGTTGCAGGTGTTGTAACAGAAGATATTTTTAAAGCACTAGAGTTAAAAACAACGGGGCTTTATGTTGAGCCTGATGGAGCATTTCCAAACCATCACCCTGATCCATCTGATGAACATAATCTGGTAGATGTTAAAAAACTTTTAGCAAATGGAAACGATATAGCCTTTGCCTATGATGGCGATGCTGATCGCATTGCTGTTCTTACACATAAGAACAATATTAAAGGTGACATGATGGCACTTTTATACTCTATGAAAATGGATAAACCTACTGTTGTTGGGGAAGTAAAATGTTCCCAAGTTATGTACGATGAACTCGAGCGCCGAGGCTGTAAGGCGATTATGTATAAAACTGGGCACTCAAATCTCAAAGTAAAAATGAAAGAAGTACATGCAGACCTAGCATGTGAAGTAAGTGGGCATGTGTTCTTTAAAAACCGTTACTTTGGTTATGATGATGCGATTTATGCGACACTAAGAATGTTAGAGCTTATCCATGATGGAATAGACCTTGATGCTGAATTAGAAAAGCTTCCACAAGTATTTTCAACTGAAGAAATTAAAGTAAAAACGACAGAAGATGAAAAATTTAAAATTATAGATAGAGTAAAAGAACTCCTTAAAAATCCACATGATGATTTTCCTACCATTAAAAATATTATTGATGTTGATGGTGTTCGGATTAATTTTGAAAATGGGTGGGGCTTAGTGAGAGCAAGCAACACAACTCCTGTACTTGTTACACGTTTTGAATCAACTTCACAAGAAGAAGCTCTCTCTTACGAGAAAGCTATTAATGACTTAATTATAAAGGCTAAAGAGTCTTTATAATTACCACTTCTTACCATCATTTAAACTTTTAAATTCTGCTAAAGTAATTTTGGTAAGTTTTCCGTCTACATATTTAAATCGCATATTTTTAGATGAAGAATACTTTTCTATTTCATGGTTTACTTCCAAAGTAATATTTCCACCACCAAAAAGAAGTAACCAATCTTTTTCTGGATCTATATCTAAGTCATTCACTGCAATTTTTTGATACTTTTTCTTTGTATTAATATTAATATAGCCTACCCAAACTTTATTTTTAGGGAGCACTTTTAAACCCACTTTACCTCTGTTTTGCTCACGTAATATCTCTTTAGCAATACGCAGTTCTTCATCTCTTTTTTCTTTTTCAAGTCTTATAATTTCATTTTTTGCTTCACGCTTTTGAATAATGTCATAATAATTTTGGATAGCATCGACATACTTAACAGGCTCATTTCCTCTTGCATACCCATATTTTAATTTTCTAAAATATTTTTTTTGACTTAAAAGTGGTAAAACTTCTTTTATATCTAACCAGGAGTTTGGATTTTTATTAAGCTTTCTTGCAAGAACTTGGGCATCGAGTATATGACCATAACCGACATTGTAAGAAGCAAGTGTAAATGCCCATCTATTTTTTCCAATAATTTCAGGGGAAAGCATTTTCTCTATTACACGCATATACTTTGCTCCACCGTAAATACTTTGTTTTACATCCACCCTATTTTTAACACCTAAAAGTTTTGCAGTGTTATTTGTAAGCATCATCATTCCACGAACGCCTGTATGGCTTTTTGCATGAGGATTCCAATGTGATTCTTGGTATGATTGTGCAGCTAAAACCATCCAGTTTATTTTATGCTTTTCTCCAGCACCAATAAAGTATTTTTTATATTTTGGTAATCTCTTTTTCAATCTTTCATAAAAAATAGAGGTGTCATAGTAATCAAAAATGCTTAGAAAAGTATAATAATAATCTCGAAGTTCCGCCATTTTACCTGAACGTTCGTATCTATTTAGCCATCTGTATAAGGCATCGTTAAGCGAATTGTCGTCATCTCTTAGTATCCAAGCAAGACCCTTTCTTGGACTTAAAACAAGCGCGCGAACAAGCTTTGGAAAGTAACGTTGATTAATCATAAAAACACTTGAATCAGCGACTGTACAGTCTATTTCATTCTTATGTGTTAGCTCTAAAAGTTGCTCTGTTGAGTACTCAGTTGTAACACTAAAGGTAAAACCTTCTACTTCAGCTTTGATTTTATTTAAAGTAGTTTCATAACTTGTGTCTTTTCCTACTACAATATGAAGACCTTTCATATCTTCAGTATCTCTTGGAAAAGTTTTCTTTTTGTACATTGAACTACTACATATAAGCTGTTCTTGAACAGTATGATACTGTGGCCCAAATTTAAATTCTTTTTTTCTTTCATCGGTAATAGTTAAACCAGCAACTGTAATATCACCCACTCCATCTCTACTTTTTTGTAAGGCTTCACTTACCGTATAAACTACTGTTAAGTTTAAGTCTACTCCTATCTCTTTTGCAAAAGAAGAAATAAGGTCATAATCAAAACCAACTTCTCTTTCTGCTCCTGCGTAGTATGTAGTTGGTGAATTTAAAATAACTACATCTAAACGTTTTCTTTCTTTGATAAGGTCTAAAGATGTTTGACCCTGTTCCATATCATATTCATTATAGTGGTATGGAGGAAAATGGGCATGTAAAAATGTTCCCATAAAAAACACTGCATAAAGGAGACTCAAGAGAATTCGTTTGTTCATAGTGCAAAGCCTTATTATATTTATTTATACCATCATATCGTAATACTCTTGAATAATTTTTAATCAACTTTTAGATATAATCGTAAAATATAATCTAACACAAAGTGATACGCAATGTCTAAAACCCACACCCTTTTAATGCCTCTGGATATGCACCTTCATCTTCGCGATGGTGTTATGCTTGAAAACATAGCTCCTTTAACTGCTTATAGTTTTAGTGGTGCTATTGTTATGCCAAATCTTGTTCCCCCAGTTGAGACACTCAAAGACATTCAAGCATATAAAGCACGTATTATAGCTGCTGTTCCAAATGATTACTTTGAACCTTATATGACACTTTTTTATAAAAACTATGATAAGAAATTTCTTGAAAGTATCTCCCAAGAAGTAACTGCGATTAAACTCTATCCTGCTGGAATTACTACAAATTCAGAAGGTGGTGTTTCTTCTTTTAACATAGAAGAGATGAGAGAAACACTTCAAGCTATGAGTGACTTAGAAATTCCTCTTTGTGTTCATGGTGAAACAGATGGTTTTGTTATGGACCGTGAGGCTGAATTTATGAGTATTTATGAACTCCTTGCTAGTACTTTTCCAAACCTAAAAATAATTATGGAACATATTACAACCAAAGAAGCAGTTACAATGCTCGATAAATATGAAAACCTTTATGCAACGATTACCGTGCATCACCTCATATTAACACTTGATGATGTTGTTGGAGGAATGATGATGCCACACCTTTTTTGTAAACCTATTGCAAAAAGACCAGAAGACTTAGATGCACTTTTAAATGTGGCACTTGCAGCACATCCTAAAGTGATGTTTGGCTCAGATTCAGCACCACATCCTCAACATAAAAAAGAAGCATGTGGATGTGCAGCTGGTGTGTTTACTGCACCAATATCTTTACAACTTTTATGTGAAATTTTTGAGCAGTATGATAAACTCGATAACCTCCAAGCATTTGTCAGTGATAACGCACAAAGCATTTATGGAATTTGTCCAGAATTTAAAGAAATCACCTTAGAAAAACGTCCCTTTGTTGTGCCAAAAGACTATTCTGGTGTAGTACCAATGTACGCAGGTGAAGAAATTGCATGGGCTATAGAGAGTGTCGATTAAAATACTCTTATTAGAAGACGATCAGCTTTTAGCTGAGACTCTAGTAGACCTTTTACAAGAGTATGAAGTTACGCATGCTGCAAATGGTCAAATTGCTTTAGACCTGACATTTGAGAAGAAATTTGACTTATATTTACTTGATGTAAATGTTCCGCTCATCAATGGTATTACCGTATTAAAAGAACTCCGAGAAGCACAGGATACAACGCCTGCTATATTTTTAACATCACATACAGATAAAGAAACATTAACAAAAGGTTTTACGAGTGGTGCGGATGACTACATAACAAAACCATTTGATAACGACGAAATCATTCTTCGTATTCATGCCCTACTCAAACGAAGTAAGCCTCTAAAAAATGACTGTATTTCCCTCCTTTGTCATGATGCAACGCATAAACGTATTTTATATGATAACAAAGACTTAGAGCTCTCACCAAAAGAATACGAACTTCTTATTTTACTCATGGCACACATAAATAATACTGTTCCTAAAGAATTAATTTTTGATGCACTTTGGAGTAGCAATACACTAGGAAGTGATGGTGCTATTCGTGTTCATATAAATAGACTCAAACAATTACTTCCTCAAATGAATATCGTAAATATAAGAGGTATAGGCTACAAACTTGTTCCGTAATCTTCAAATCAACATATTTCTTTACTATTTTATCACTGTAAGTATATTCTTATTCATACTTTATTATTTACTTTCTGTTCTCCATTTAGAAAATATCTCTTTTATTTTTATTGTTATTTTGGGGTTTGTATCGTACTCTGGTATTTTAATTTCAAAGATTGCTATTGAACCCCTGATTGAATATACTCAAAATATTCAAGACTTATCTAAAGAAACACTCCATGAGCTTAACCTTCCGATAAGTACTATTAAAACAAATTCACAAATGATAAAAAAAACACTCAATGATGAAAAAAATACTAAAAGGCTTGCGAGAATAGACACTGCATGTGAAATGTTACAACAAAGGTATAATGAGCTAGAGTATATGATTAAAACACAAACTTTTCAAGAAATAAATGAAGCGTTTGATATCAAAGAACTTGTAAAATCAAGAATCGACTTTTTGCAGTCTCTTTATCCACATGCTCACTTTAACGTACGCTTAGAAAAAACATTGATTATCACCGATAAAATTGGTTTAGCAAAAGTTATTGACAATATTATTGAAAATGCAGTAAAATACTCAAAAGGAAATAATACTATAGATATAAAGCTACATAGCTATATACTTTCTATTAAAGACTATGGATGTGGCATGGACGAATTAGAACTACTTAGAATTTTTAACAACTACTACCAAAGCAACAACAACATGAGAGGTTTTGGGATTGGTCTTTCTCTTGTAAAAAGATTCTGCGATAGACAGGGGATTAAACTTAGTTTCCAATCACAACTCAATGTTGGTACAACTGTACTACTCCAATTTAACAAGGACAAAATGTGATACAAACAGAAAATATAATGCAATATGCGCAAGATAGTCTCGACTATGGTGTCATAGGACTTCTCGCTTTAATGAGTTTTATAACTTTTTGGTTATTTATAGAAAGAATGATGTTTTATTCTAGTGTACAGGTAGACACGTATGAACATAGAGATGAACTCGAGTTAGACTTAACTGATAATATTGGAACAATTAGTGCCATAGGTACAAATGCCCCTTATGTTGGTCTTCTTGGTACTGTAGTTGGAATTATGCTGACATTTTATAGCATGGGAGACACAGGAGCCGTAGACGCTAAAGAAATTATGATGGGTTTAGCACTTGCACTTAAAGCTACTGCTATGGGTCTAGTAGTTGCAATGCCAGCTATCATAGCATATACAATTGTACTTCGAAAAGTAGAACGTGTTTTAACAATTTTTGATGTACTCCAAGAAAAAAGAGATAAGAATACACATGTCTCAATGTAAAAAAAGTAGAAAAAGATTTGATGAAATCAATGTAATTCCATTTATAGATATTATGCTTGTTCTGCTTGTAATGGTTTTAACAACTGCAACCTTTATAAAACAAGGTGTAATTCCAGTTAATCTTCCACATGCAAAAACGGACACGAAAGAAAAACTACAAGAAGAAGTTACCGTATATGTAAATAGTAAAGGTCAAATGTTTTTTGAAAAAAAAGAGGTTAGCTTAACACAACTTAAAGCAAAACTCGCAAAACTCACAAAAGAACAAACAGTTATTTTACGAAGTGATAAAACATCAAAGTTTCAAGACTTCGTAAGTGTGATGGATATTTTAAAAGAATTAGGACATGAACAGCTTTACATCGTTACAAAAGAGTAAGCAAGAGGGTATAAATAACTAATAAGCCTTGTCCATAAGTTGAAACTTAAATGTTTTCTCTTCACCTATTTTTGGTTTATTTTCCACATGCACACTCCTGTTTACTTCAGTTGAAAAAACCTTCTTTTCAAAATCTTCAATCTCAAGAAATAAAGTCGATGCAATAAAAAATAAAACCATAATCACTACAATACTGCTATATGCAAGTATGTAGTTTTTTATATGTCCTGATTCAAAAGGATTTTGCACATTAACTCCTGTGGTCTTACATGCCCATTCCAGGCATGCCTCCCATGCCACCACCACCCATATCTGGCATAGGTGCATCTTCTTCATTTATATAAATAGCTGCTTCAGTTGTTAAAAGCATCGAAGCAACAGAAGTTGCATTTGTAAGTGCAACGCGAGCTACTTTTAGTGGGTCAATAATTCCCGCTTCAAACATGTCTACATAGGCACCTGTAGCAGCATTAAAACCTACATTTTCATTTTCAGCCTGCTCAACACCATTTACTACAACACCTGTATCAAACCCAGCATTTTGGGCGATTTGTTTAATAGGTGCTTTGATTGCGCGAAGAATAATCTCAGCACCAATTTGTTGGTCATCTTCTAAGTCAAGAGAAACTTTAGCACCTGCACGAACGAAAGCCGCTCCACCACCGATAACAATACCCTCTTCTACAGCAGCTTTTGTAGCACTAAGAGCATCATCAACTCTGTCTTTTTTCTCTTTCATTTCAGTCTCAGTCGCAGCACCAACTTTAATAACGGCTACTCCACCACTCAGTTTTGCAAGACGTTCTTGAAGTTTTTCTTTGTCATACTCTGAAGTTGTCGTCTCTATTTGAGTTTTAATTTCAGCGATTCTTGACTGAACATTTACCTCATCACCAGCACCATTAACAATAACGGTATTGTCTTTGTCAATAATTACACGAGAAGCTTGACCTAGCATATCTATAGTAGTGCCTTCAAGTGTATGCCCTGTTTCTTCTGAAACCACAGTACCTGCTGTCAAAATTCCAATGTCAAGTAACATCGCTTTTCTTCTGTCCCCAAAACCTGGAGCTTTAACAGCAGAAATATTTAGAACACCACGTAGTTTATTTACTACTAAAGTTGAAAGTGCCTCACCGTCAACATCTTCAGCAATAATTAAAAGTGGACGATTTGTTTTTTGAACTTGTTCTAAAACTGGAAGTAAATCTTTAAGTGAAGAAATTTTTCCATCCATTAAAAGAATCCAAGGATTTTCTATTTCAGCTACCATTTTTTCAGCATTTGTAATAAAATACGGACTTAAATAACCACGATCAAACTGCATGCCTTCAACAACATCAAGTTCATCAGAGATACCTTTCGCTTCTTCAACTGTAATCACACCATCTTGCCCTACTTTTTCCATTGCTTCAGCAATCATATCACCAATAGCAGTGTCAGAATTTGCAGAAATTGTTGCAACTTGTGCAATATCTTTCTTTCCATTTACAACCTTGCTAGAAGCTTTAAGATTTGCTAAAATTGCTTCACATGCCTTGTCCATTCCACGTTTTACTTCAACAGGATTTGCTCCAGCAGTAATGTTACGAAGCCCTTCTGAAAAAATAGCATTTGCAAGAACAGTAGCTGTCGTAGTACCATCTCCAGCTTCATCAGCAGTGTTTGATGCTACTTCTTTTACAAGTTGCGCACCCATATCTTCAAGTTTATCTTTAAGCTCTATTTCGCGTGCAACCGACACACCATCTTTTGTAATTATAGGAGAACCGTAACTCTTTTGAATAAGTACATTACGACCACGTGGTCCCATAGTTACTTTAACTGCATCTGTAAGTTTTGCAACACCACGCGCTAATGCATTACGTGCATCATCTGAAAATATTATCTCTTTAGCCATTCTATTCATTCCTTAATGTATTCTATAAATGAAGGGATCCCTTCATTGTCATCGAGAGAGTAATCACAATTATTCTCTCATTCATATTATTTTACGTAAGCTTAAAATAAAGGCCTACAAATATTTATGCGCCAATAATTCCAAAAATATCATCTGTTTCTAATACTAAGAATGTATCTACCCCTAAAGTAATCTCATTCCCAGCATACTTTCCAAAAAGTACAAGGTTTCCACATGCTAGACTCTCAACTTCCTTACTTACTGCTACAACTTCACCGCGAGATGGTTTTTCTTGTGCACTATCTGGAATGATAATTCCAGAACTTGTTACGTTTGCTTCTTCTACTCTTTTTACTAATACTCGGTTACCTAATGGTTCAAAATTCATTTTTTTCCTTATTTAATTGTTACTAAAAACTTTTCTTTTATTTTTGTTCTCGATATAGTATATTCAATTCGCTTTTCTTTAGAAACATTGCCTATTATCGGCATTTTTTTCATAAAAGACTTTATCGGATTACTGCCAGATGTATCAAGTCTGTACCTAATTTTAACTGCACATGTTTTCACATGTGTCGTTTCATTCACACCTACTAATAAAATAGAACCTTCATTTACTTCAACTTTTGTTGCAAAAACTAGATTTTTATTTAAAGCTGCTTGGAGATCATACACTACATTTTTATTAGAACATTTAACAATAGGATGTATATAGTTCGTTATATGTTGTTGCATACCATCCAAACAACTCGTAAACATTACTAAAGTTGTCAACAAAACGAGTGTTTGATACAACCGTACAGTATTCTTATTCACGTAATACATCCTTATACTAAATATTTTTAGATTCTAGCATAAAGTAATTATCTATAGGTTAATTTTACTTATTTGAAAAAATTAAGATGGTGTATTTACCATCCAAGATGAGAATACATCGAGATAATTCCAAAAAGACTGTAATGAGGTTGATGTTATGCCCTCTTTTTCTAAGTCTAAAATGAGTGGTTTATAAAGTTCTAGCCATGTTTGTCTTGCGTCCATAGTTATTCTAAATGGTGCATGTCTTCCAACCATTTGTGGTGCTCCACGGTTTTCGTTAAAATAAGGTCGTCCACCGCATATTTGAATAAAAAAGTCACTTGAATGTTGTTTTGCTTCTTCGAAATCTTTAGCATCCAACGGGAAAAGCTGTGAAATATCACTTACCTTTAACTTATCATAATGATTACTTACAAGTTTTCTAATCCCCTCTTCTGTTATTTCTAATAAAAACTCTGGTATCGGCTTTGTAACTGGGATTCTTACACCAAAGGTTGCTTTTGTTATTTCTAAATTCATTCATTTTTTCCTTTTAAAATTATTTAATTTTGTATGATACCGCGAATAATAACGGAACATAGATTAGGTTTAACACAGTTGCCCAAGCTATTCCAAAACCTAAAGAAATTGCCATAGGTTGAAGTATCATTGCTTGACCTGATGCGAAAAATATTAAGGTTGAGAGTCCTAAAACGGTGGTTAAAGAAGTAAGTAAAATTGGGCGTAATCTATTTTTTGCTTTTCTAATTAATTCTTCTTGCGTCTTTGCATCTGAGATGAAACTTACCATGATTAAACCATCATTAACAACTACACCCGCTAAACCCACTATACCTATCAATCCAGGCATTGTAAGGTTTATACCCATTAGCATATGACCAAAGAATACACCAAGTAAAACAAGAGGTATAGTACTAATAACAATCAATGGTTTTTTAATAGAATCAAACAACCAAACAAGTGTAATAAAAATTAAAAATATTGAGATAATTCCAGATTCTAACATCTCTTTTTTATTTTTATTATTTTCTTTTTCTTCACCTTTAATATCTATTATATACCCATCACTTCTAAGTTTTTCTATACGTAACGCTATTTTTTCCATCACCTCAGTCGAAGTAATTACTTTCTTATCTATAGATGCAAAAACAGAACGAATCCGAACTCCATCTTCTTTATTGAGGGCTACAAATCCTTGAACCATTACAAAATCACAAATATCTTTTATAGAAACTAATGCATTTGATGATGGAACTTGTACTTCAATGTTGTTAATTGAACTAATATCTTCATTCGCTCCACTCTCAAGTCGAATACGAATAAGTCCATTCGCATTAAACATTTTTCCATACTCCCCTTTGAGATAATACGAACGTAATGCCAATGCAATAATTTCTTCGTTAAATCCAAGTTCTTGACCATAAGAGTTTACTCGTAACTTTAACTCTTTTTCACCAATGTCCGCATCATCGGAAACATCTTTAACACCTTTTATATTTTTGAGTTCTTCTCCTAAAGAACGAATGCCTTCTAAAATTTTTGCTTCATTTTTTCCACTAAGGCTTAGGTCTACATCATGTGCTACCATACCTGTGCCTGGAACCTTCACTGTAAGTTCTTCATACACTAAACCAAAATCATTTTTTTCCGCTCTAAAGTGCTTTAAATATTTTTCTATATCTTTTGCAATATCGTCTGCATCTTTCTTTCTCAAAAGTATACTAGCATCGTATTCTATTGATAAAAGAGGACTGATATAAGTATCGAATAGGTTACTAGGTGCTCTCTCATGCAAGTCCACAAAAATGTGAAACATGTTGTCCCCAATTTCTGCTCTATTTTTTGCATCAAGTTTAAAGCCTATTACTGAAGTTACCGAAGACATATTTTCTTTACGTAACTTCTCTAAAATTATTTGCTCTAACCTAGTTACAAGTTTTTCAGTGTCTTTGAGTTCATTGTTAACATTTACCTTACCAGTTATATATATTTGTGTATTATCAAAGTCTGGAAAGAGTTGAAACTTAGAGTTCTTTATTAAAATAACAGTGACAAATAAAATACTTCCAACGATTACAAAAAGCGAAAGCCATTTTTTTATAAAAACAAATTTTAAAACACCCTCGTGCCATGCTTTCATTTTCACCCACATGCTTTTGCTATAACTTGCATCTTTTGAGACTTTTAAAAATTCATATGAATGCAGAGGTAAAAAATAAAAAGCTTCAAACAAAGAAGAAAGAAGTAAAACAGTAATCATAATAGGAATAATTTTTATAAATTCTCCCATTTGTCCACTTAAAAGTAGCATCGGTAAAAAAGCAAAAACAGTTGTAAGCGTTGCTGTTAAAACTGCTGGAAACATTTCACTAGCACCTACGATACAGGCCTCCCGTCGCTCCATACCTTCTTCTAAATGTCTATAAATATTCTCAGCCACAACTATCGCTTCATCAACAAGCATTCCAAGTGCGATTAATGCACCTAAAAGCGAAAGCATGTTTAAACTATTGCCCATTATTTCACTCGCAATGAGCCCAATCATAAAACTAACAGGAATACCAATAGCAACAACCATAGCTATTCCACGGTTTATAAATACAAGCATTGCAATGAACACAAGCATAAGCCCAAACATAATGTTTGAAAAAACAATATTTAAACGATTTTTTATCCATATGGAAGTGTCTGTATAAATTTCATAGTGTAAATGAGGGTTCTTCTTCTCACTTTTCTTTAAAAGTTCTCGTATCTGCTTTACAAGTTCTATTGCATTACCACTTTTAGACTTTGTAACATTTATAGATACATTTTGTTTACCATTAAAATGTGATATTTCAGAAGCATCACTTAAAGAAAATGAAACATCTGCAATATCTCCTATTTTAACTCGAACATCTCCAACACTGATGATTGTATCTTCTATTGCATACTTCGTTTTTTCACCATTGAATGTTGATATATAAAGATGTGAACCTTTTTCTTTTATAGTTCCTATTGGGAAAATAGAACTAATATTTTTTAATGAAAGTACAACAAGTTCGGGCTTAAGATTATACGCTTGTATTTTTTGCTCATTGAGCTTAATGAGAAGTTCATCGTCTGCATCTCCACGAATAGATATCTCACTTAAATCCTGATACTGACTTAACTGGCTTTTTAACTCTTCTGCCTTTTCAAGTAACTCAGACTTAGAAACATCACCAGCAAGAGCAATCAGAACAAGTGGATACGCATGCATTTTTATTTTTGCTATGGGTTCATTCATATCGGCTGGTAAATCACGTTTAACATTACTAATGACATCTTTAACATCATTTAAAACACTCATGTTATCTGAGCCTTTTTTAATGTCCATAGTCATAGAAAATGAACCATTTTTAATAGTTGATTTAATAACTTCAAGTTCGTTTATATTTTGTAAGTCGTCTTCTATTGTTTTTACAACCATTTTATCAAGAACATCAGCTGATGTTCCAGCATACCCACCTGTTATACTTACCTTATCCATAGCATTTGGAGGGAAAATTTCTTTTGGGATATTAAGGTAAGAAAAGACTGAAAGAAGGAGTATAAAAAGAAGTAGTATATGGTTTAACAGGGGTTTATCAAGAGAAAATTCTAAAAAACGGCGTATCATGTGAGAATCCTAAAAAAGTGTGTCTAAAATTTGATTTTTAAACTTTATAGACTCAACAGATGCACGGATAAGACGATTTTCTTCTTTTAAAGTATCGTGCTCGCTCTTTAGTTTTGCTATATCTCTACTTGTAAAGTAAATTTGTTGTTGGATATATATTTTTGGAAAAGCAAATACCGAAGCTAAAAACAAAAATAACATTACATAAAGTAAAGAAGAAAAATTTAAAAACCTATTTGGCTGTAAAACGTCTTCTAGCTCATCTAAGAGTTCATTTTTATCGCTCATTTATACCACTCATTTTAAATATTCTCATTTTTGCACTGCGGCTTCTTACATTTTCTTTTAACTCATTCTTATCTGCCATAATAGGCTTCTTAGAAATCACTTTGCCTAAGGCATTATTATTTCCACATGTACAACGCATAGCTTCTTGTGGACAAATACACGATTTAGCCCACTTTGCGTATGTTTTTTTCACTATACGATCTTCAAGTGAATGAAAAGATATAACAGCCACAGTTGCATGTGAAAGTGATGCTTTTTCCAAAGAAGAAAGTAAGCCTTTTAGTTCACCAAGCTCATCATTAACTTCGATACGAATCGCTTGCATAAGAAGTGTTGCCGGATGTATTTTTTTGCCTTGTGGCATGTGGGGTTTTAAGGCATCGCTTAAACTTTTAGCAGATTTAAATGGACGATTTTCTATTATAGCAGATGCTATTTTTTTGTTATTTCGAAGTTCTCCATACTCTAAAAGAATTCTTTCTAACTCTTTTTTAGAGTATTCATTGACAACTTCATATGCAGATAAAGGTGCATCTTTATTCATTCGCATATCAAGAGTTTCACTTTCATAAGAAAAACCTCTTTCTTTATGGTCAAGTTGTAAAGAAGAAACGCCAATATCAGCTAAGATACCTTTAATTTGAGAAATATCTACTTCTTTTAAAATATCCTCAATTACAACAGAAAAACGTCCTTTTTTTATAGAAACTCTTTTTCCGTATTTTTTCAGTCTCTCACTTGAAAAATCGATAGCTGTTTGGTCTTGGTCAATTCCTATAAGATTTACATGTGGATTTGCATCAAGAATCATTGATGAATGCCCTCCATAGCCCGTAGTACAGTCAATAATAATGCCATCTTTTATCTCTTTGAAAGCATCGATCACTTCTTTATAAAGTACTGGTACATGTGGAATATTCTTCACGGGAAACCTCAGACTAATCTATTTAAGGAATTATACTAAAATTTTGTACAATTTAATTTGTAATAGTGTATTATAAGTAAATATATTCAAAAAATAATGAGATAACAAAGGTACGTACATTGAGTTTTAACACATATTTAAAAGCGGTAGGCACAGGTCCAAAGGGAAATAGAGATTTAAGTTTTGATGAAAGTTATGACATGATGCAACACATTTTAAAACAAGATATTTATAGCGAACAAATAAGTGCTTTTTTACTTGGCTGGAGACTTAAGCCTGAGACTATAGAAGAGTTTCAAGGGGCATTGTCTGCATGTGAAAGTTTCTTAAAAAAAGAACATATTGAAAACTCTATCTTACTAGGGTACCCCTTTGATGGAAAAGCTAAAAATCCGTATCTCCTTCCACATGTTGCCTCTCTTCTTAAAAAGGAAGACTTGAATCTTGTTGTAGTTGGTGATGATGTACAACCTGCAAAAAAAGGTGTTACCATTCAAGATATATTTCCACATGTCACATGCCATGCTAATACTACATACTTTGAGAGAAAAGAGTGTTTTAAAGAACTTCATAACTTAACACAAATACGTACACGACTAGGTTTAAGAAGTGGCTTTAATACAATTGAAAAACTTCTAAATTTTGCAGAAAGTGAATACGCAATTACTGGAGTTTTTCATAAACCTTATGTCAAAAAATACAAAGAAATTTTTGCAGACAAGTACAAAAGATTTGCCCTTATTCAAGGAAATGAAGGAGGTCCTGAAATCTTCAAAAAAGGTACACTCTGGATCACTGAGAATAACATTACAAAAGAATATATAGTTGACCCAGCCTACTATGGAGTTCATAGAGAAAAGTCTACAGAAAATTTTTCTTTAGCAGACTCTGTAGAGCATATAAAGAACCCAAGTAAAGAATGTTTACAACTCGCAAAAATAAATGCTGCTGTATACCTTTTTGTATCAAATAAAGCAAAAAGTATTGATGAAGCATACGAACGATTACGCTACTAAGCTTAGAGAGTTTTAAAATATTCCTTAGCCTTTGTATCTAGCATTTTCATTCTCTCTTTTCCTTTGGGAAATGTTTGACGAAGGATTTTCATCTCTTTTAAAAAGAAAGAAATACCACTTGGTATTAAAGTTTTAAAGTACTTTTTCAAATGCTTTGCAACAGCAGGTGAACTCCCAGATGTAGATATAGCTATAGTTAAGTCATCTTCTTTTATATATGAGGGAAAAATAAAATCACAAAATGCTACAGAATCAACTGCGTTACAAAGACAATTATGATTTTTTGATTCTTTAAATATTTCTTCTTGAAGGGAAATGGCATCAACAGCAACAATGACTATTGCATAGTCTTCAAGCCTTCCTTTTTCATAAGCAGATTTTTCAAAATGTAAATTATGCTTTTGAATAAGAGACATTATACTTGGTGAAAAGTCTAAAGAAATAAGTGAAATAGCAGAAGTAAAATCTAAAAGTTTTTCAAGTTTTTCTTGTGCAATTTTTCCACCACCGACAATGAGTACTTTTTTTTCATCAAGTTTTATAAATGCGGGAAAGTATGCCATGGGGAACTAACGTACTTGACCTTGTCCATAAATTTTAAACTTATATGTAGTTAGTCCTTCTATGCCCATAGGTCCACGTGCATGAAGTTTGTTCGTACTTATTCCAACTTCTGCTCCAAAACCAAAGGCTCCACCATCTGTAAAACGTGTAGAAGCATTTACATACACTGCTGCGGCATCGATTGCATTTAAAAATGCTTCTGAGGCAGAAATATTTTCAGTTATGATGGCCTCTGAATGCCCAGAACCAAAACGAATAATATGCTCTATCGCTCCATTTACACCATCTACAATTCTAATATTTAATATATTTGCTAAATATTCAGTGTCATAGTCTTCATCATTTGCATGTGCTGCATCTATAATTGCCTGCGTTTCTAAACAACCTTTGAGTTCTGTTTTAGCCTTATCAAACTCTTTTTTAAGTCTTGGTAAAACCTCCGATGCTATTGCTCTGTCAACTAAAAGAGTCTCCATTGCATTACATACACCTGGGCGTTGGCATTTTGCGTTTATTGCTATTGCTATGGCATTGTCTAGTTTTGCATCTTTGTCTATATAGGTATGACATTGTCCTTTATCATGTTTTACTACACTCACAGTAGCATTTTCAGTTACATACTTTATAAGCCCTGCTCCACCACGAGGAATAATGAGGTCAACATATTTATCCATTTTAATAAGCTTTGCCACTCCTTCACGTGAACTATCTGGAATAAGTGAAATAAGTGCAGTAGGCAAGTTATTTGTAGCTAAAACATTTTGTAGGATTTTTGCTATTGCCTTATTAGAATTTTCAGCTTCTTTCCCACCTTTAAGAACACAAACATTCGAGCTTTTAAAACACAATGCTGCCGTGTCGGATGTAACATTTGGACGTGACTCATAGATAATACCGATTACACCAATAGGAATACTCACCTTATGAATATTTAAATTATCTTCCGTCACCCATCCTTCTAAAATGCGACCTACTGGCTCTTTAAGTCCAGCGATTTCTTCAATAGCCACAGCCATTGCATCTATACGTTTTGCATCTAAAAAAAGTCTATCCATTAAAGCAGAAGACAAATCATTTTTTTTGCCATCTTGCATATCTTTTTCATTTTCTCTTTTTAAAGCCTCAGTATTTTCTCTGAGTGCTTGTGCCATTTCTCTTAAAATTCTATTTTTTTCTTTACCACTTAAAGTGTTTAAAACTCGACTTGCACTTTTAGCTTCACTTAAAAACTTTTCCATTTTTTTGCCTTTTATCTATTAATGCTATAATAACATAAAAAAATTAAGGCACTAAAATATGCAAACTATCACATTCGTTGGAAATGGCAATATGGCTCTAAGCATTGCAAAGGGTTTAAAAGAAACTTATAAAATTGAAGTTGTCGGACGAAGCTTTGAAAAACTCGATCTTTTTGAAAAGAACCTAGGTATAAAAATAGAAAAACACATGATGAGTAACTATGACATGACAGACAAAACTATCATGCTTTGCGTAAAACCTGCAAATATTCAAGAGATAGCAACACGATTAAATGGACGTGCAAAAGTAATATATTCAGTCTTAGCGGGAACATCAGTACAAAAACTCAAAGTAAATTTAAATCCACATGCTGTTGTGAGAACTATGCCAAACCTAGCCGCAAGTGTAAACAAATCGATGACAACACTCACGGGAGATGAAGAGTATAAAATAGAAGCACAAGCACTTCTAGGTACGATAGGAAAAACACGATGGCTAAGCAGTGAAAAAGAGATAGACATTGCAACTGCCCTGGCAGGAAGTGGTCCAGCATATTTAGCCCTCATAGCAGAAGCTTTCACTGATGGTGCAGTAAAACAAGGTTTAAAACGTGATGATGCCATGGCTATTATGCGTGGACTTTTTGAAGGTTTTGGAGATTTAATTCAAGACATCCATCCTGCACTTTTAAAAGATGGTGTAATGAGTCCAGCTGGTACAACAGCTGCTGGATACGGAGCGTTAGAAGATGGAAATGTGAGAAGTTCTTGTATAAATGCCATAGAAAAAGCCTATAAAAAAGCAGTTGAACTTTCATAAGATTTATAAATACTACAATTCAAAGACATTACTTTGCTATAATGTATTTAACTTAAAGTATAGAGGTAAATATACACTATGAAAATGACTGGAAAAATTCTTTTTTTTAATGCTAATGATGGTGTCGGTATTATAATAGTATCTACTAAAAAAAAACTAAGTTTTCATGTAAAAGAATGGAATGACTTTGACATTATGCCAAGTCTAGGTCTCGACGTCACATTTATATATAAAAATGAAAGTGTGACTGCTATTTACATTATAAATGAAACAAGTGCTACCTCAAGAGAAGAAGCTCCAAATAAAACTCAAAATAGAGAAGAACCCACTCAAAAGAGTATTCCACAAGAGGATGTTTATCAAGATAATTTTGAGGAAGAGGAAGAGGAAGAATTTCAACAAAAAGTAACTCAAGATCAAAATGATAATTTTAATATCATAGATGATATTGAAGACGATATAGGTCCTAGAGAAGAGAGTGTGACTCTTACATTAAACTTATCTATGGCTGTTGAAAATTATTTTGAGACTATTGAAAAAAGTATAAATACAAGAATTAAACACCTTTCAAGCCAAAACAACTTAGATTATCTCAAAATGAAACGATTTCTTTGGACTACGTTTAATAATTTAAATGAAATAGACTTACATATTATTACTCCAAAAATTAAATCTATTAGTGATGACCTTCGACAAATGGCTACAATATTTAATGACTTTACACGAAAAACTAAATACCCTCCACTTGCTTATGAAGAAGTGTTTTTATCATGTCAAGCTGAATATATGAAAATCAAAATAGGTACAGAAAAAACAATAGAAAGACTCAATAGTCTACGAGGTAATGAAGCTAAAATTGGTTCAGCTTTAAAGGTAAAAAAATCAGATTTACAAAAAAATATTCACACAGAAGAATTTGCTATTCTCAATACTGAACTCAAATCATTAAATGGAACTTATGTTGATATAGTTCACATGATGGCTGAGCTCGATGAAAGATATAAAAATGACAAAGCATTACTTGTAGAATTTGAAAAAGAGTATAGAGATGATTTTTATTCTATTTTTAATAAGTCAGCTGTAAAATACAAGGTGGATCTAGTCAAAATATTAAATTCACTTGCATATATTCTTGATTCCTACCTATGGAGAAAAGCAAAAACCTCTAAGTCTGTAAAAGTACATTTCCACAAAGCGGGAATACATGGTGAGTTTAATACTAAAACATATTTAAAGTACTTTCTTGATACACAAGATAGTGAACGAGCATCTAAGGAAACTAAACTACTTTTTGAACTCTATGAGTATTTATCTGCACTAGAAAAAGATTGCATTATGGTTCTTACAGATTCCGTTGAAGATGCAATGGAATTTGAAGGAAGTATTAGTATGGTTGATAAAAAGTATATGGTAAAAGCATTTATTGATGAAAAATCAGCCCTAAAATGGGGTATACAAAACACAGTAAAAGTTCTAGTTCTTAACGATACACTCAGTAAAATAAGAGTTTCAACTTTTTTGAGCTACTATAAAACATATATATTAGCAATTCCAAAAATTATTATTCTTGGTAATAACCAAAAAAATCATTCTTATAGTATTTCAAAATTACTTTCTAAAAACATATCACCTAGAGTTCTTGCACAGCATGTGAAAGAACTTCTTACTACTAAAAAATAAGGTGCTTATAAAAACTTCAGTATTTCTCGTTCTATATCTTCTTTTTCTATCACACTATCATGAATTATTCTTTTATCAAATAATCCTTTAATCATCGCTGGTATTTCTACTTTTGCTTCTTTAGATATAGCCTCTAATGCGACACTGTCAACTGCATTTTCTTCACCTGTTAAAGCATTTGCAATTACTGGTGAAAACTTTGTCCACTCTGCAGTTGAATAAATAACACTTTTTATTTTTGGATCAGATTTTGTGTCGAAAGTTTTAAAACATGTAGCAGTGTGTGGATCCATTAAATAACCATCGTTAAATGCAGACTTAATGTATTCTTTTCCTTCACTATCACTACAATAATCAGCTACAAACACTTCTTGTAATTTCTTTAATTCATCTTCTGACAATGTATAAATATTATGTGCATCTAAGTCAGCCATTAATTCACGTGTTCTTTGTGCTCCATATAAACTAAAAAGTACACGTTCAACATTAGATGATTTTAAAATATCCATGGCAGGAGAAGTTGTTAGTTTTAAGTCACCTTCTCTAATATCGTAAACACCTGTTTGGATTAAACGTGTTAAAATATTATTTTCATTAGAAGAAATAACAAGTTTCTCTACAGGAAGACCCATATTTTGAGCATAAAATCCACCAAGTACATTACCAAAATTTCCACTTGGAACATTTAAGTAAATTTTCTCACCTATAGTTATAGCCCCTTGACGTACTAATTCTAAGTAATTATGAATGTGATATACAATTTGAAAAATTATTCTTCCAAAATTCACAGAATTTGCAGCAGACAAAGAGATATTTTTTTCTTTAAGTGCTGCTTTAAAGCTCTGTGATGCTAAAAGATACTTAAGAGCTGACTGTGCGTCATCAAAGTTACCTTTAATACCTATAACCTTTAAGTTACTAGCATCCTCTGTAACCATCTGTAGTCTCTGTACATCACTCGTGCCATTGGCTGGATACAAACAAACTACTTGAATATTTTTTTGGTTTTTAAATGTCTCGAGTGCTGCTGGACCAGTGTCTCCACTCGTTGCTGCTAAAATTAAATAATTTTCTGCTTTTTCTTGTGCCACGGAAGAAAGAATTTTTCCAAAAGGTTGTAATGCCATATCTTTAAAAGCACGTGTTGGACCATGGTAAAGTTCACTTACATAAAGGTTTTTTTTTACTTTCACAACAGGAACAGGATTAGATGGATCATCGAACCTATCATACAAGGCAACTGCTTCTTCAAGAACATCATGTTCGATATCGATTTCAAATGTTGACAGCATGTCTAATGCCAATTCTTTATAAGAAGAACTGATATGTTTTTTCAAAAAATCTTCCCCTAATTGAGGAAGTGTTTGAGGCACATAAAGCCCACCATATGATGCTATTGGGCTTAAAATTGCCTCTGAAAAAGTTACCGATAAAGGATGTGTTGCATCATTACCACGAGTTTCAATGAAATTCATACTATTCTCTTTAAATTATATTTTCGCAATTATATCAAAGTGTTATTTAAATAATCTTATTGGGTTTATATGAAAAGACTTTTGGGTGACTTCAAAAATAAGTTCTTCATTAACTCTACCAATAACATAACCTTTTTTAATCTTTTTCCCCTTAGCTATATTTGGAGAAATTCTTGAAAGATTTGCATAAATTGTATGTAAACCATTTCTATGTTCTACAATAACAATATTATTTAAGACAGCTGTTTTGTCTGCATAAATAACCTTACCATTAAATACTGTTTTAACTTTTGCATTTTTCTTTTTTGGTTTTAATGAAATTGATTCATTAAAAATCTTAATTCCATATATAGGGTCTGTATATGTACCATATTTTTTTGTAATTGTGTAAGAATCTAGTGGAGAAATTGTTTTAACACCTCTGTATTTTTTAGTCTTGAGTGCTTGGTAACTTGTTCCATGTTGCTTCACTTTTGGTAAATTATCATCTAAAATAATCTTATTCGCATACTGCGATTTTTTCTTTGCCTTAGCTTCTGCTTTTCGAATAAGTTGCTTTTCTTTTTCAATTGTATCGATTTTAATAATATTTAATTTAGCAAGCGTTTTTTTAAGTAAACTATGTTGACTTAATAGGGCTTGTAATTTCTTTTTATATAATGCTTTTGAACCTTGTAATTTTGTTAATGCATTTTTATTTGTAGTTTGAACAGAAATTATTTTTTTTCTTCTTTGATCAATAATTGAAATTGATTTTTTTAACTTTTTCTTTTGAAGATTTAATTTTTTAATTTTTTGGGCATTAGCATAAAATGTTGTGTTTAATTTTGCTGCTTTTTTCTTTGAGGATTTAAGCATCTCTTGAAGAATTTCAAATTCCATTAAAGATTCTTCATCAGCAGAATATTCACCTTCTAAAATAATAGATAAAGAAACACTCTGAGCAATTACAAAAACGAGTTCTTCTTCAATCGTATTTTGCTCACTTTTAAGATTTTTATTATGGGCAATTAACCTTGTTAATTCCTTTTTACTATTTTGGTATGTTGTTTCTTTTCCAAGTAACTTATATTTCAATTTTTTTAAAAATAATTTTTGTTTTTCAATTTCTTGTTTTTGTTTTAGAATATCTTTAGCATTTTTAGCCATTTTTTTGTTTACAGAAGTATAGTTCTCATCAAAAGAATTTATCTTCGTAGTTGTAGAATTAATTTTTTTATCAATATCATTCTTGGCGAATACAAGAGTTGCAAGAATGAGAAAAAGACTTAAAAAACGCATTAGACTTCTTCTTTATGACCAATTACAATCAGTGATGCTAAAACAACTGACACCGATATTGCTATACCAAAAAGCATAAAAAAATCTCCAAAGGCATCAAAAATATTAATATGAATCCCTATATTTTCTTGTTGTTCAAGAACCCATGGGCTCGAAGCAATAGAAGAAAATATTCCAAATATTACAATACTTGATATAATAGCATCAACAATTGCTAAACGAAAGAGTACAGCTGAACTCAACCAAATAGGTGCACCGAATAAGCCCATGATACTCATACGTTCATTATGCGTAAACTGCCATATTCTCAGTTCTTTTAAAATTAATAAGATTGTCACAATAAAAACAGAAATGGTAAAAACAGTAATCACATCTTTAAATAATAGCAATAGCTTAAATGTACTATCGTGATTATATGAAAAGTTTTCAACTTTACTTATATATCTATGATTCAATAATTTCTTTGTTAATCTTCGAATTTCATGTTTATTAGGAAAATGCTTTAATTTCACTTTATAAAATTTTGGAAGGGTTACTTTTAAAAGTTCTATATTTCGTTTATCAATTTTAGTGTTTAATCTTTTAATTACGTTATCAGGACTTAATTCAGTGACACTTTTTACAAGAGTATCTAAGGTTTTAAATTTTGCATCTGTTATACTTGAATGTGCAACAACAATTACAGAGTAGTTGTTTGCAAGATTTTCTTTATATGCATTAATAGCACGATCAACAATGATAAAAACTTGAATAGCAAATAAAATACTTACAAGTGCAACAACAAGCGATAAGTGGTTTTTAATTGACTTCATGTATGCTCCCATATTCTATATGAAAATGCTTATAATCAATAGTCATCGTTTGAGGAATATTATGAGTAACAACAATTACTGTTGTCTTTAACTGTGTATTTGCACCTTCAAGTAAATTCCAAATAAGCCCTGCTGAATAGTCGTCAAGGTTACCTGTTGGCTCATCCGCTAAAATTAAAATAGGATTATGAGATAAAGCCCGTGCCATTGCAACACGTTGTTGCTCACCACCACTAAGCTCAAGAGGATATTTTCCTGATTGGTGTTTAAGTCTCACATGTTTAAGTAAAGAATCTACCTGATTTTGCGTGACAGTTTTTTCATACCCATTAATTATAAGTGGTAACATGATATTTTTTTCAATTGTCCATTCTTTGATAAGTTTATAATCTTGAAATACTATTCCCACATGGCGACGTAAAAAATTAAGCTTTGACTTAGTAACACCCTTGATTTCTACACCACCAACGATAAGACTTCCCTCTTGGGGTTTTAAAGCACCATATAAAGACTTCAAAAGAGTTGATTTTCCACTACCACTCGCACCCGTAATAAATACAAAACTTCCTGAATTTACAGAAAAATTAATTTTATTAATAATTGTTTCATTATCTGTATATGCTAAAGATAAATTTTCAGCAACAATAACTTTATCCATTAAGGACTCCATTTAAATAATTATGAGATATGATATTGCTCTTTGATTTCAAAGGAATATTTGGAAAATAAGAGACTGCTTTAGCTTCAATTATGACATAAAGATGTTCAGGTCTATCATAACTACCCATAGAAATACGTAACATTATACGCGTTTCACTTGCATAAATTCTTTCAAAATGAATAAACCCACCATCAAGCTTTTGTGTTTTATTGTGAAGTTCAAGAATTGCATTTCGTGAAAGATTCGCTTGAGTAAAATTAAAATTACCTTCAATAAAAAGTTCCTTGGATTCTTCTTCATTTATCATTGTTACATCATAAATGTTTTTTTCCATTTTTTTCCATCGATCTTCATATTTAGAACTAATTGCAATCTCTTTATTTTTATTAATATGTAAAGTTGTTTTAGTAAAGGCAATAAATGTTTCGTATGAATACGCATAGTAATTTTCACTATCAGTACGCAATTCTAATTTTCCATCCACGGAGAGTACTCTTCTCGCTTCTTCTATAAAACTGGTTGCAATTACACGTCTATGTGGTTTCTTATCCCAAGGTACAGGAAAATGTACATATATTTTGCCTACACTATTAGAGGGAACCAATTCCATAAAAAGTCTAGCATCGTAATCTAAAATCAAAAGATTATCAAGGTTTTGTATACTGATTTGCTTTAAAACTTGTTCTATTGAAGGTCTATGAATTTCTAAACCTATAAAAAGAATATCAGGATTGTTTACTGCTTGATGCAATAAGTGACGTCCTGATCCAAAACCTACTTCTATACGAATCTCTTTGGATGTAGGAAAATCTGAAACAAAATAATCTATGCTTTTGAGAGCACTCACTTGTGTTAAATGTTCGTTTTTCTCATTGTGAGGAACATTTGAAGAGTGAACTTCTAAATGAGCAAGTTTTGCATATGCTAATAAAGCTTTATGTACATTATATATAGAAGATGGTCGTGTTAATTTATCTGATTTTAGTAAGTTTTTATTTTTATCTTGCTTTACAAGCAAAAAAAATGAATCTTCTTCAATTTTTGTTGCAATTAAAAGTTCATTTTCATTATTTTTATTTTGAACTAAAAAATCAAAATCGACACCATCGATTGACTGAGGAAAATCAATGGTTTTAAATTCTTCAATATGGAGGTGTGGCATTAAAGGTCACTCATATTAATATATTCCATCGGTTCTACAACATTTTGTGTAGATTTTTTTCTTTGTGTTGATTTACGAGAGCTTTTAATAACTTCTATTGATTCTGTAGGATTCTCAGCAGGTGTTACACCTTCATTTTTTGCTGTAGTATATTTTACTTCCTCGCTAGGTTCTGATCTGACGGAAAACTTATCTACACTTGTAATTTGATAAAGATACGTTGTTTCAGGGCTAATAGCTGCATCCACGAATTCAGTACTCTTAATATTGACGAATTCTTCTTTTACAGTATCAAACCAACTATTTTTTGCCGTTTTATTTACGATATAACTACTTACTCTATTATCCGTAGCTTTCCAATCTAATACTAATTTATTATTGAGCATTTTTACTTCTACTAAGGCAGGAGTAGTTGGTTTAATTAATGTTCGACCATGAACTGATTCAGCCTCATATTTACTTTCTAAAGAATCTTTATCAACAGAGCTCACTCTATAAAAATAATCTTTTCCATCTTCTTTAATTGTATCAATATACTGGTTTTCTTTCGTTTTACTTACTAAATCATAACTGCCATCTATATGCTCTGCTCTGTAAACATTAAAATGTGAAAAATCTTTCATTTTTATACGTGCCCATTTGATCTCGATTCGTTTTGGTAGCTTTGTACTTGCTGTCATATTCATGACTGTTTTAGGTAAGGCTTTCGTAATTACTTTTACTTCTGCACTTGGTGCTGATGTCAAGTCGTTATAGGTATTTACGCGAACTCTATATTTGTAAACAAAGTTGTCCTTTAAATCATCATCAATATACTCTATATTAAGTCTTCCCTCAATAACCTTCAGTTCTTTCCATTCATCTTCTAAAAGTGTTTTTCTCTCTAGAATATAAGATTTCACTATTTGATTTGAGTGTGGTCTCCACATAATTTTAGCACTTCTTGGCATCTCTTGAACTGCATGTATCCATGATACCGAGTCTAGCACAGGTAAAGTCGATACAACTTTTGCTGATGTTGACTTCGATTCTGATTTTTTTGTATATGTTTTAAAGAAATAGCTATATTGCGTTCCTGGTTCAACATCTTCATCAATATAATGTGTAACAAAACGACTTTTTATTGTTTTCACATGTGTATGATTTCCACTTTCTTTACCAACAGTTTGTTTATAAATAAACACACCTTTTACTCTTGGATCGGTTATATTTTTCCACTCAAAACCTACGGCTTTCATATCTACAAATGTACCATTGTTTGTAAGTTCTATAACAGGTAAAGTAGGGTCAATTATTGTAATACTACTAGGTGATGGAGTTGATTCAACACATCCACTAAACGTTAGTACTAAAACTGTTAAGAATGTAGTCAGCTTGCATAACTTCATTTATTTTCTCCGAATTAAAATTTTTATTTATATAATTATTCATTGTTTCATCCATATTTGCACGAAAAGAAACCTTCTCTTTTGTTGAAGGATGGATAAAGTAAATTATGTAGGCATGAAGCAAAATACGTTCCGATTTCTCCTGTCTAGGGGCAATAGCATAAATATGATCACCAATAATATGTCGATTTATATTTTCTAAATGTACACGTATTTGATGCGTTCTCCCTGTAAATAATTTACATGCTACTAACTGTGTAGTTTCATCATTAGATGGAAGTAATGTAGTAAATTGCGTTTTTGCATACTTCCCCGTTGCAACACATGCCATCTTTAAACGGTTATGTGCACTTCTTCCAATATGTTTTTCTATAGTAGTTACATCTTCTTTTAATGGTGGATTTAATAGAGCTACATAATAACGACCCATGCTTTTATCTTGAAGTTGCTCAGATAAGAATTCATGTGCTTTATTGTTCTTTGCAACAACCATTGTTCCACTTGTACCCTTGTCTAAACGATGTACAATTCCATGTCTTTCTTCACCGCTAATGGTAGAGAGTCGAACACCTTTATGTTTTAACCAGTCGACTAAAGTTGCATCTTTTACGCTAGGTGCAGGATGCACTGTAACGCCACTTGGTTTATTGATAACAAGAACATCATCATCTTCAAAAAGAATTTCTACATCAAAATCAACATCAAGCGCTTCTGCTTGTTTTGCTTCTGGAAATTCTACTCGAATGTTTTGTTCAAGTTTTAGTTTAACTCCAGGACGTTTTACTTGTTTATTTGCAACAAATACACACCCCTGTTTTATTAAATATGCTATTTGAGAACGTGTTTGTCCTATTTCACTTGCTAAAAAAGTATCAAGTCTTTGGACTTGTTCGCATACATAGCTTTTTATTTCACTCATTTGTGACCCTTTTTGTGATACAATTTTATAAATTATTTTGGAGTTATAAACTTGTGGAGATTTGATAAACGTATTTTAGCACAATTTGACTTCCTTTCTATTATTTTAATTATTCCTCTTGTGATAGCATCACATTTTCTTATTGCAGAAGTTGTTCCTGCACTAGCACAAAAACAAACTACCTATGTTGCTATATCTATTTTAGTATTTATTGTAGTTTTTTTATTACCTATTCGACGTATGAGTTGGCTTATTCCTCTTATATACTGGATTAATATAGGGCTTTTAGTTGCTGTCGAATTTTTTGGTCATGCAAGACTAGGGGCACAAAGATGGATAGAATTACCGTTTATAAATACTACTATTCAACCCTCCGAATTTGTAAAACCAGCACTTATATTAATGCTCGCATACCTTATCAACAAAAATCCACCTCATATAACGGGGTATAGAATAAAAGAATTCTTACACATAAGCTTTTATATTTTATTACCTTTTATTTTAATTGCCAAAGAACCTGATTTAGGAACCGCTTTGGTACTTTTACTTATTGGCTATGGTGTACTCTTTTTTGTAGGGGTATATTGGAAGATATGGGCGACTATCGCTACTGCTGTTTTATTACTCTCCCCTCTTACGTATGAGTACGGACTTAAAGAGTACCAAAAAATAAGAATCAAAGATTTTCTCAGCGAGAAACCTTCTTACCATGTGCAACAGTCTATTATTGCTATTGGTTCAGGTGGTATGACTGGTAAAAGCAAAGAAGAAGCTACGCAAACGCAAATGAAATTTTTGCCTATTGCTACAAGTGACTTTATTTTTGCTTTTGTTGTTGAGAGAGGTGGTTTTTTAGGAGCCTTAGCAATTATACTCATCTATATAATGCTCATTTTACACTTACTGAGTCTTAGTGTTTTTAACAAAGACTATTATATTAAAGTAGTTACTATATCTATCTCTTTTATGATTTTTATCTATATGGGAGTAAATATATCTATGACTATAGGTTATGCTCCTGTTGTTGGAGTGCCCTTGCCTATGTTTAGTTATGGAGGAAGTAGCTTTTTAAACTTTATGGTATTGTTTGCAATTATGCAAAATCTTATTACTTTTAGATATAAAGATATGTATGACA
>NZ_JAEMVA010000025.1 GCF_029215955.1 Sulfurimonas sp. SAG-AH-194-I05 | reverse complement strand
TGACCAATGGTGTCATTGAGCCTTTTGTGGAAGTTCCTGCAAAAGAGATAAGGTTTCGTATTCTTAATGGGTCTAACTCAAGTGTGTATAATCTTGCATTTAATGACAACAGAGCTTTTAAACAAATTGCAACGGATAACTCTTTTTTAGAAAAACCAGTAACAACACGTTCGATTTTACTGAGTCCTGGAGAGAGAGCTGAAATTGTTGTAGATTTAAGTGAGTCGTTAGGTGAAATTCTTTTCCTTCAAGAAACACGACAAGCGAAATCATTTTTAAAAATAAATGTTTCAAAAAAAGCATCGCAACAAACAAGAACACCTTCTGAACTAACGCAGTTAACACACTACAATGAAGATGATGCCCTCAAGAAAAGAAGTTTTACTCTCGCTGGAAGAATGGGTAGACTTTATATAAATAATAAAACAATGGATATGCGTAGAGTAGATGAAGTTGTTCCAATTAACCAGCTTGAAATATGGGAAGTACATAATGAAAAAATGATGATGATGGGAATGGAGCATAACTTTCATATTCATGGAACACACTTTATGGTCTTAGAGAGAAATGGATTTAAAGCGAATGTATCTGAAAATGAAAAAGGATATAAAGACACCGTTTATTTAGCACCAGGAGACAGCGTAAAACTTGCTGTTATAATGACAGACTACGCAGATAAAACTGCACCATACATGTATCACTGCCACTTCTTAGAACATGAAGACAGAGGCATGATGGGTCAGTTTTTAGTGGTATAAAGGAAAAATTATGAAAAGTATAAAACAAGGAACAAGAACTGCATTTTTAATGTGTCTTATTATTCCAATAGGCTTATATGCTCATGGAAGCAATACGCATGAAGCTCCAAAAAAAGAGAAGAAAATTCTTACAAAAAAAGAAACAAATAAAGAGATACTAACAGTATACAAAGAGATTAATTCTAAGTATATTGCAAATATCAAACCCATTTTTGAAAAAAAATGTTTTGATTGTCATGCCACGATAGGTCAACTGCCTTGGTATTATAAAGTACCAGGCATTAAGCAATTGATGGACTATGATATGAAAGAAGCTAAAAAACACCTTGATATGAGTAAAGGATTCCCTTTTGTATCACATGAAACACCTCTTGAAGATTTACAAAGTTTAAGAGAAGTGAGTGATGAAAATACTATGCCACCTCTGCAGTATATTCTTGGACATTGGGATTCAAGACTGACTGAAAATGAAAAAAACACCCTAGGTGCATGGACACAAGAGTCGATACAAAAAATTAAAGGAGTACGTTATGAATGATTATACAATGGGCGGATTTGGAATGGGATTAGGTTGGTTTATACCTTTACTTGTAGTTGGAATATTATTTTATCTCTTTAATGAAAACAAAAATAAGGATTCATCTGCTAAAGATATTTTAGATAAAAGATATGCTAATGGTGAGATTGATGAACAAGAGTATAAAACTAAAACAGAAACACTAAGATAGGAGGTGTATTATGAGTGAAGAAATCAAAGAATGTTGCCATACGAATCATAACGCAACACAAACAAAAAGTGGTGAAATATACACATGTCCGATGCATCCAGAAGTACAAGAACGTAAAGCTGGATCTTGCCCTAAATGTGGAATGGCTTTGGAAAAAGAGTTTCAAGCCATTGTAACGAATGCAAAGGAATATACTTGCCCAATGCATCCAGAGATTATAGAAAATGAACCAGGTTCATGTCCAAAGTGTGGTATGGCACTTGAGGCTGTCGTTGCAGAAGCTACACAAGACACAAGTGAGCTTGAGTATATGAGTAAACGTTTTTGGGTGAGTGTAGCCTTGTCTTTGCCTGTTTTCCTCGTTGCGATGATAAGTGATCTTCTTCCTCAGTATGTACCAGATTCTATTAGTATGCTATCCATACAATGGTTTGAATTTATATTGGCTACCCCTGTAGTTTTATGGGCTGGTTGGCCATTTTTTGTGCGTGGGTATAGTTCCATAAAAACATGGAACTTAAATATGTTTACCCTTATAGCCATAGGTGTAGGGGCTGCATATATTTATAGTATATTCGCTTTATTTGCACCAAATATTTTTCCACCTTTAATGCAAACAGCAGATGGTCTTATCCATGTGTACTTTGAAGCTGCTGCTGTGATTATTACACTTGTTCTTTTAGGTCAAGTTTTAGAGTTACGAGCAAGAAGCAAAACAAATACGGCTATTGAAACACTTCTAAACCTTGCACCAAAATTAGCACATCGAATAGGTAAAGATGGTGAGGAAGAAGATGTGAGTTTAGAGTTAATTCATGAAGGAGACACGCTTAGAATCAAACCAGGTGAAAAGATTCCCGTTGATGGTGTTGTTGTAGAAGGGCAAAGTAATGTAGATGAATCTATGATTACAGGAGAGCCTATTCTCATCTCAAAAATAAAAGAAGACAAACTCATAGGTGCAACGCTCAACAAAAATGGAATGCTCATCATGCAAGCAAAAAAAGTTGGAAATGACACAATGCTTGCACAAATTGTTCAAATGGTTTCACAAGCACAACGTTCACGTGCACCGATTCAAAAACTAGCAGATACAGTCTCCTCGTATTTTGTACCTGCGGTTATTGTTGCTGCTGCTATTGCCTTTGGAAGTTGGTATATATTTGGACCAGAACCTCGTTTAGCCTATGCAATTGTTTCTGCTGTTGCTGTACTTATCATCGCTTGTCCTTGTGCTTTAGGTCTTGCTACACCGATTTCTATCATGGTAGGAACAGGTCGCGCGGCACTTATGGGCATACTCATAAAAGATGCTAAAACATTAGAACGCATGGAAAAAGTAGATACCTTAGTAGTAGATAAAACGGGCACACTCACAGAAGGAAAACCAAAAGTTACAAGTCTTGTAATTGCACAAGGATTCGATGAAGAAGAGATTATACAATATGCTGCCAGTTTAGAAAAAGCAAGTGAACACCCACTAGCAGAAGCTGTAATAGCTTATGCTGCGAGCAAAAATATCTCTTTAGAAAAAGTTGAAAATTTTCTTGCAACAACGGGCAAAGGGATTAGTGCAGAGATTAAGAATAAAAAAATTCTTATCGGAAGTGAAGAGTTCCTCAATTCTATGGGTATTACTACATCTGAAATTACAGCAAAGGCAAATATTTTACGTGATTCGGGTAAGGGTGTTATTTTTATGGCGATAGATTCTGTTTATTGCGCAATTTTAGCCATAGAAGATCCGATCAAGTCTACTTCATCTGAAGCAGTGAAACTTCTTCAAGCTGAAAATATCAAAGTTGTTATGCTGAGTGGAGACAACCCCCTGACTGCAAATGCAGTTGCTAAAAAACTTGGAATTGATGAAGTATATGCAAATGTATTACCTGATGAAAAAGCAAAAATTATACAAAAACTACAAGCTGAGGGAGCTGTTGTCGCAATGGCTGGAGATGGAATAAATGATGCTCCTGCTTTAGCATCCGCAGATGTTGGAATAGCGATGGGGACAGGAACAGATGTAGCAATAGAAAGTGCCGGGGTTACTCTCATAAAAGGAGATTTACTTGGAATACTTAAGGTTCTTAAATTAAGCCGTGCTACAATGAAAAATATTAGACAAAATCTCTTTTTTGCTTTTATTTATAACAGTGCAGGTGTACCAGTTGCAGCAGGTATTTTATATCCATTTTTTGGTATTTTATTATCTCCTGTGATTGCAGCTGCCGCTATGAGTTTTAGTTCAGTGTCAGTGATTGTAAATGCACTGCGTTTAAAAAATATAAAAATATAAAAAGGTTTAGTATGCTTTACACAGTAACAACAGATACAGATTTACAAACGATTAAAAATGAAATAGCAACAAAGGCTAAAGAAATTGGATTTGGAGTTTTAAAAGAGTACCCATTTAAAGATATACTTAAAGAAAAAGGGCATCCTATCGAGAGAGATATTACTGTTTATGAGCTTTGCAACCCTGTTGCTGCACAAGAAGCACTGAGTAAGCATCCTGAAGTTTCAGTATACCTTCCTTGCCGTATATCGTTATATGAACACGATGGTAAAGCAATTTTAAGCACCATAGGTGTAGAAGATATCTTAAAAAACTTTGATCTTGATGATGCCTTTAAAACGCATATGAGCGATGTCTTTGATAAACTAAAAAAACTTCTTTCAAGCTGGGATACTCTTAAATAGAGTGTCTCAACTTTTTCACTTTATTTTATATTAACTTTATTTGATTATATTGTGGCTATAAAACTATTTTTATAGGAGAAACTATGAGAGCTTCATGGGTAGAAAAAAGAAAAAACGATACGTGTCGTACACAGATGTATTATGCCAAACAAGGTATTATCACTGAAGAGATGGAATATGTTGCTAAAATAGAGGAACTTTCACCAGAGTTAGTTCGTTCTGAAATTGCTAGAGGTCGCTTAATTATACCTGCAAATATTAACCACGAGTCATTAGAACCAATGGCGATTGGAATAGCAAGCAAATGTAAAATCAATGCTAACATCGGTTCGTCTGCAATTGCAGCTGATATTGAAGATGAAGTTGAAAAAATGAAAGTATCACAAAAATATAAAGCTGATACCGCAATGGATCTTTCAACTGGTGGGGACTTAGATGAAATTCGTAAGGCTGTAATTGGCTCTTCAAAAATTCCAATCGGAACAGTACCTATTTACCAGATTTTACATGATGTTGGAAACAAAATCGAAGACCTTACTATAGAAGTAATGCTAGATGTTTTAGAGCGTCAAGCACAACAAGGTGTTTCTTACTTTACAATTCACGCAGGTTTCTTACTTGAAACTATGCCAAATATTGCAAAAAGAAAAATGGGAATTGTTTCTCGTGGTGGTTCACTTATGGCTGCATGGATGATGCATTACCATAGAGAAAATCCTTTCTTTACAGCATTTGATGATATTTTAGATATTTGTGCAAAATATGATGTTTCTCTTTCTCTCGGTGATTCACTTCGTCCTGGTTGTTTAGCCGATGCTTCTGATGATGCACAGCTTGGTGAGTTGAAAGTTTTAGGTGAGCTTACACTTAGAGCATGGGAAAAGAATGTTCAAGTTATGATTGAAGGGCCAGGACATGTGCCAATTAATCAAATTGAACGTAATATGAAAATTCAAAGAGAACTTTGTCACGAAGCTCCTTTTTATATTTTAGGGCCATTAGTTACAGATATTGCAGCTGGATATGATCACATTTCTTCTGCTATTGGTGCAGCTGTTGGTGGATGGCATGGTGCTTCAATGCTTTGTTATGTTACACCAAAAGAGCATTTAGGTCTTCCAAATGCTGATGATGTTCGTGAGGGAATTATTGCGTATAAAATTGCAGCACATGCTGCTGATATCGCTCGTGGTCGTAAAGGTGCGAGAGATGTTGATGATGCTATGAGTGATGCACGTTATACATTTGACTGGGAAAAACAGTTTGAGCTTTCACTGGATGGTGATAGAGCACGTGAATACCATGATGAAACACTTCCTCAAGATGTTTTCAAAGAAGCTGAGTTTTGTTCTATGTGTGGACCAAAATTTTGTTCGTATAAAATAACACAAGATATTATGGACAATCCAGAAGGTATTGAACGTATTATCCGTGAAGCAAAAGAAAAAGAAGAAGCAGAAGCTTTAGCTACAGCTTAAGAAATTCCCCTCCAAATCTAAATAAGACAAAACTTGTCTTATTTAGATATTATTCAAAAAATCAAATAAATTAAAGGACAAAAGATATGACTGAAGAAATTGTAAAATCAGCACTTTCAAAAGTAATGTATCCTGGATTTACTAAGGATATTGTTACTTTTGGTTTTGTTAATACTATAACAATTAACGGTACAGATGTAAGTTTTAATGTAGAAATAACTTCATCAGCTCCAGAAGTAGCACAACAAATTAAAGATGAGGCAACACAGGAATTAACAACTGTTGGAGCTACAAATGTAGTTGCAAATATTAAAGCACCTCAAATTCCAAGAGAATCTTCATCTAAGGGTAAAAATCTTGCTCCACATGTTAAAAACTTCTTAATGGTAAGCTCGGGCAAGGGTGGAGTTGGTAAGTCAACTACATCTGTAAATCTTGCTATAGCATTTGCAGCACAAGGACTTAAAGTTGGTCTTTTAGATGCAGATATTTATGGTCCAAATATTCCTCGTATGTTAGGCGTTGAAGATATTAAACCAGAAATTAATGGAAATAAAGTTCTTCCTATTAAAGCATATGGTTTAGAAATGATGTCTATGGGTGCTTTAATGGAGCCAGGACAGTCGTTAATGTGGCGTGGTGCTATGATTATGAAAGCAATCGAGCAATTCCTACGTGATATTTTATGGTCTGAGTTAGATATTTTAGTTATTGATATGCCTCCAGGAACTGGTGATGCACAACTAAGCCTTGCGCAATCGATCCCTGTTACAGTTGGCTTAACAGTAACAACACCTCAAACAGTATCTTTAGATGATTCACGTCGTTCATTAGATATGTTCAAAAAACTTGATATTCCTATCGCTGGAATTGTTGAGAATATGAGTGGATTTATTGCACCAGATACGGGTGTTGAGTATGATATTTTTGGTAAAGGAACTGCTGGACCAATGGCAAAAGATTTCGATACTAAAATCATTGCTGAGATTCCAATCGAGATGAGCATTAGAACTGGTGGAGATGAAGGTAAGCCTATTACTTTTGTTGATCCTACTTCTGCGAGTTCAAAACGTTATGCAGCAGCAGCTGCTACTATTTGGGCACAAGTAGAAGAAATTAATGCAAACGGTGGTGTGAGTAACGCTTCTGTTCAACCTACAACTCCTCCAGGTGTGAGTGCATGCTCAACTGGTGCTGCACCTGCAAAAGCAGCTCCTGCACCACAAGGTGAGTCATGTGGAACAGGTTGCGGGTGTCACTAGCTAAAATCAAAATAGCAACGCATGCACGACATTTCATTTAGTGAAATGCTGTGTCAGGCTTTAGCCTAGATCTGCGTTGCTACGTTCGTCATGTACTAAAGTACACTTCCTCTCTATGCGCCTTGAATTTACATTACTCTTTTGATTTTATCACTTTGAATTTATTTTTTAGTTGAAACGACGTATTTGAGCTCATTCCCAAGTTTTACTTAGGAATGCATATTCTTATTCTACCGTAACACTTTTAGCCAAGTTTCTTGGCATATCTACATCATTTCCTAATCGTACTGAAATTTCTAATGAAAGTAGTTGTACTGCAACCATCATCTCAAAAAATTCTAGCATGTAGTCTTGGCATGTGGAAATTTGTATAAAATCATCTGCTTTATCAAAGTCTATGGCACTAATAGCACAAATGGTACTGTCTCTTGCACTGAGCTCTTCTACATTTGATTTTGATTTTTCGTAGAGTAGATGTTGTGGAAGTAGGGCAATAGTAAAAAGTTCGGGGTCAGCTAATGCGATAGGACCATGCTTCATTTCTCCACTTGGGTAACCCTCTGCATGAAGATAGCTTATTTCTTTGAGTTTTAAAGCTCCTTCGAGTGCAAGAGGAAAAAAGATGTCACGACCTATAAAGAAGAAACCATGCCCATGTAAGTAGCGTTTTGAAAGTCTTTTTATTCTTTCATGCATAACGTCTGTTACTTTTACACTTGCAGGTACCTCACGAAGTAAATGAATTTGCTTCGCCCTTTGTTGCGAGTCCATAGTGTTTTTTACTTCTGCTACATATATACTTAACATCCAAAAAACAGTAACCTGCGTTGCAAAGGCTTTTGTAGAGGCAACCCCTTTTTCAATTCCTGCTCGTGTTAATATGCAAGCATCCGCTAGGCGAACCATAGAGGAATTGTCTACATTACAAACTACAAGTGTTTTAAGCCCAGCCTTTTTTGCCATTTTGAGTGTTTCAAGGGTGTCGGCAGTTTCTCCACTTTGAGAGATCACTACAAAAAGTGTATCTTTACACATAAGAGGCTCACGGTAACGAAATTCACTTGCAATTTCTACACTACAGCGTATTTTTGTATAGCGTTCAAACATATAAGAAGCACTCAGTGCTGAATGGTAGGATGTTCCACATGCACAAAGCTTTATTTCGTTAATGCCATCAAATAAATTTGGGTCTAACTCATTAAAGGTAATACTATCTTCGCTAAGCCTTCCAAGGAGAGTATCTGCTATTACATCACTTTGTTCATAAATTTCTTTTTCCATAAAAAAACGAAAACCATCTTTTTGTGCAGAGAGTCTGTTTGTTGCTATTTGTGTAAATAGCGCTTCTTTTTTTGTTCTTGTTTTATCAAAAATAGCAATTTCATTTTTATTTACATAACCATAGTCACCATCTTCAAAATAGTTAACTTGCGTAGCATGACCAATTAAAGGAGTGTCTGATGATGCAAAATACTTCTCATCTTCATCATTAATTCCAACAAGCATTGGTGAACCATGTTTTGCAAAAAAGATAGTTTCATTTTCACCTTTTGTAACTAAAAGAATTGCATATGCACCCTCAAGTTCAAAAATTGTTTTCTCAAAAGCTTCAAAAGCACTTAAAGAGGCTTTAAGATTTTTTTCAAACTGATGGACAATTACTTCCGTATCGGTTTGGCTTAAAAATTTTACACCATCATTCTCTAGAGATTTTTTAAGTTTTACATAGTTCTCAATAATTCCATTATGCACAACATAAGAGCTTTCACCTACATGTGGATGTGCATTTAATTCTGTTGGTTTTCCATGTGTCGCCCATCGTGTATGACCGATTCCAATTGCAAAATCATTTGTTATGAAATTTTTGGTTTTTTCTTCAAGGTTTATAAGTTTACCAATAGCTTTAAAGTTAGAAAAATTATTGTTTTGTAAAACAGCAATACCTGCTGAATCGTAGCCTCTATATTCCAACTCTTTGAGTCCATCGAGAAGTATCTCTTTTGTATTTTGTTTTCCTAAATATCCAACTATTCCACACATTATTGTTCCTTAGCTGTTAATAGCTTATAAATTTCGTCCGTATTATCACACATATTGTTTTGTTTTTCCATTAAAAAACTGTCTCGTACCTTATGTTTAGAAGAATGAATTTTTGCAGTAATAATATTTATTTGTAACTCTTCAAAACAGTGCATTATAAAAGCAAGTAAACCTCTTTGGTTACTTGTATGGACTGTAATCTCTGCATGTGTGAGTGAATGCTCACAATCTATATTTATACATTCATTTGTAAGTGTAATGGGGTGGAGTGTATGTGTTCTTGTCATATCAAAAGCATTATGAATTATATGTTCTAATTCGATAACTTCATCAGCATCAATAGTTTGCATAAATTCAATTTTAAAATACTTTACATCATCAAAAAGGGTGAAAATCTCCATACTTGCTACGTCTAAATAACTAAGTGTACCTAGTAAGTAACCAATGTTAAGTGGATTTTTTCTAAATATTTCTATACTTAAGGATTTTTCAGTTTTTATTTTAAAAGTATAATCCCGTGTTTCTTTTGCTCGTATAGCAATAGCAATAATATCACTTGGTGAGTGTTTAAAAAAGAATAAATTCGATTCAATATGCAGTATTTTTTTACGCATAATGGAGCTAAGCTCTTTAAATTCAGTTTTATTTTTCACTCTTTTTTCAATGCTAAGGCGTTTTTTTGCATCTGTAATTCTGTCATTGTTTTCTGAAATATCTAAAGAGGCTCTGTAGAGTGCATAAATGAGTTTTGAATTAAAAGAGTTGTAAACATTACCGCCAACACCGTTGATGTCAGCATAGGTTAAAACATACAAAAGTTGTAAGTTTTTAGTATCACCCACATGTGACATGAATTTATAGAGTGTTTTTTCATTATGTATATTTTCTTTAAAGGCAACTCCGCTCATTAAAACATGATGCCTGACAAGTGTTACAGCCCGTGCTACGAGTTCACTTTTTATATTGATATGCTTACAAAACTGTACTACAAGTTTTGCTCCAATCTCACTATGGTCTTGTTTTCTTCCTTTACCTGTGTCATGTGAAAAAACAACAATTTTTAAAACAAGTTTTTCATCATCACTAAAGGAGTCATATAAATTTTGAATATATTCTTCTTTTATATTTTCAAGAGCTTCTACGCATTTAATAGAGTGAATATCCACAGGATAGTGATGGTATCCATCAAATTGGGGGAGGTGAAGAACTTTTTTAAAGTTAGAAAAAAGATGATGTAAGATACCTGCATCATAAAAAAGTTTCAAAAAACACGCCATATGTTTTCGAGCAAATAATTTTTTTATATGAACATATGTAGTTTGACTGAGAGGATGTTTTATTTTTGTATAGGTAAACTGGTTTAAAAAACCTGCATCAAATTTATATTTCTTATCAGGAAGGGATGTTAAAATATGTAATAGAGTGTCAATTGTCAATATTTTGAGTTTAAAAGAAGCAAATAAACGCCCATCTAGCAGGTAAATTCCTTTTTGTATGCGGTTACGTCTAAACTCTTTTACATACGACATATCAGCAATAAAAGGCTGTACCATTTTCTTTATAAATATTTGTGTAAAGTTGTTTATTCTCCATTGTGCTTGAAGTACTTGTGTTGCCATTTTTCTTGAGTCTTTAAAGCCTAGCATTTGTGTTACTTGAGGCATAAACTCTAAAAGCAATTTATCTTCTTGTTTACCACGTATGAGGTGCAATGCACTTCGTACACGATACAAAAGTTCAAGGGCAATTCTATACTCTTTGTATTCTTCTTCGCTAAAGAGTTTTTGGGTTAAGTCTTTAAGTGAAGTAACTCCATAAATACATTGCGCAATCCAAAAAATAAGTTGAGAATCACGAAGCCCTCCAACCCCTTCTTTAATATTTGGTTGCATAGAAGTTGGATATTTTTTACGTCTTATTTGCGCTTCTTCTATTTTTGAGAGAATAAACTCTTTTTGTTGGTAAAAACGGATTCTATTGAGTTCTCTTTGTGTGGCATGCCAAGTAAAAGGAGAACCTGTTATAAAACGAGATTCCATAAGGGATGTTTTAATGGTAATATCTTCATTGCTTGCTTTAAAGAGATCTGTTACTTCATGTACCCGATGCCCTAGTTTAAGTCCAGAATCAAGAGCAAGATAAAAAAGTTTTTCCATTATTAAATGCGTGTTAAAACCATCAACATTTTCATAAGCGATAAGAATGTCAATATCGCTATGTACACAAAGCTGTTCTCTTCCATAGCTACCAAGGGCTACGACGACAACTGGAATGGAACTCCGCATGGGAAGATAGTTCCCAAAAACACGACGTAGAACAGTCTTATACATAAGGTCAATTACAGAGTCAAGCTTACGGGTGTGTTTTACTAAGAAATCTTTTCCTTGTGATTTTTCAAAAAGATCTCCAAGTGAACTTTTATATTCATTTATATAAACTTTAAAAAGTTTTGAAATTTCAAAGTCGGATCCATTTTTTTCAATAATATCTTCTATTTGTAGTTTTATATCCAAAAAGTTTCCTTAATATTTTTTAACATTATAGTACACTTATTTTAATTAGATATAATCTTTTTAATTATTTTTGGGAGAAAATATTATGATAATAACAAAACGTGTAACCTTTATAGCCAAAGAAGGTGATGAAGCTAAAATGAAAGAGCTTTTATCTGCGATGGTAGCACCTAGTAAAAAAGAAGATGGTTGTATTTTTTATGAAATTTTTCAGTATGAGGGAAATCGTAGAAAATTTATGGCGTATGAGAGTTGGAAAGATGAAGAAGCTCTTAACGGACATAAAACATCTGCACATTATGCTGTGTATAAAGCAGCGTATGAACCGTATTGTGAAAAAAAATATAGTGACGAACTCGAGGTTTTAAGTTAGTAGTTAAACTGACTTTTTCAAGAAATGCGAAAAGCTGACAGCTTTTCAAACTAGATGAAGGCAATGCCTCATCTGATAATAATTCAAGGAATAAAATGTATTTATTTACAAGTGAAGTAGTAGCCCCAGGACATCCAGACAAATGTGCAGACATAATTGCAGACAGTATCGTTGACGCTTTAATTATAGCTGATCCAAAATCAAGAGTTGCTAGTGAAGTTTTTGTAGCTGGACAACATGTGATTGTTGGTGGAGAAGTGACGTCAAAAGCGAATCTCTCTACACTTGAGTATGAAAAAATTGTTAAAGATGCTCTTATTGGTATAGGGTATGATGGAAAAGGTTCTTTTACGAGAGAACAGTGTCTATTTCCTGAGGATGTTAAAGTCCAAATTTTACTTAATCGTCAGTCTCCTGACATTAACCAAGGTGTTGATCAAGAAGATGGTGAAACGGGTGCTGGTGATCAAGGAATCATGTTTGGATACGCTTCAAACGAGACTGCTGATTATATGCCAGCGGCTATTACTTATGCGCGTGTTTTAAGTGACAAAGTTTATAACTATGCACGTAAACATAACCAAAAACTCGGTGTTGATATCAAAACGCAGGTTACACTTGATTATGGAAATAAAGAAAATTTTGAAAACTGTGAACCGCAGTCGATTCACACTATAGTAGTATCTGCTCCCTCAAATGAAGATATGGACATAGGTGAAGTTCGTGCCTTACTCCAAGGTTTAATAGATGATGCTGGTTTACCAACAGATTTATACGATCCTAAAAAAACAATAATACATTTAAATCCAACAGGACGCTATGTAAGTCATTCTCCCTTACATGACTCTGGTTTAACTGGTAGAAAGCTTATCGTTGATAGTTTTGGTGGTTATGCTCCTATCGGTGGTGGAGCACAGAGTTCTAAAGACTATACAAAGGTTGATAGAAGTGGACTGTATGCAGGACGTTGGATTGCAAAACATATCGTTGCCGCTGGACTTGCTAAAAAATGTTCAGTACAACTCTCCTATGCTATTGGTGTTGCTAAACCAACTTCTGTTTCAGTTGATACGTATGGAACAATGATAGATGGCGTTGATGATGACAAATTATCTACCTTTGTTTTAGAACAGTTTTCTTTAACTCCAAACTGGATTACAAAGAAATTTGGTCTTGACAAACCAAGCCCTGAAACTTTTCTTTACGCAGATGTAGCAGCACGTGGGCAAGTTGGCCAAAGTGATTACCCTTGGGAAAAACTTGACGCACTTGAGATTTTTGAGAAGTTAAAATAATATGCAAAATCTATGGTCTGATGAAGAAGCTAAAGCGTTTAAAACAGATTTAGAGATGCGTGTTTACACTTCAAACCTTTTAGGTAGAAGTGATGAACTTGTTTTACATGGAGGTGGAAACACTTCTGTGAAAACAGTTACCAATGGTGAAGATATTTTATTAGTAAAAGGTTCAGGTTGGAACCTTGTTGACATTAAAGCTGAGGGATTTGCTCCTGTGAAGATGAAAACTCTTTTAGAGATGGCAGAGTTAAAAGAGCTTAGTGATTCTGATATGGTGAGCGGACAAAAAGCTGCGATGATAGACAAGTCAGCTCCTAATCCATCTGTCGAAGCGATTTTACATGCGATTATTCCTTTTAAAGTAGTTGACCATACACATGCTGATGCTATTGTAACTATGTCAAACTCTGTCACTGGACTACAAAACATACAAAAAGTTTTTCCAAATTTTTTAATTATACCTTACATAATGCCAGGGTTTATACTGGCGAGTAAAATAAATGAAATGATTCAAGGACTTGACTGGTCCACATGCGAGGGGATGATTTTACATAATCATGGAATTTTTACCTTTGATGATGATGCGAAAAAATCATACGATAAGATGATTCATGCTGTCACTTTAGCTGAAGATTTTTTACGTGAAAATGCAGCAATAATTTTTGATGAGCTTACTCCAAAAGTGTTTGATGTAAAAAAAATAAATATTGATGCTTTTATGCATATAAATCAAACTCCTTTAGCTCTACATTATGCTTCAAAAGATAATCTTAGTGCATTCGCAACGCGTGGTGTCTTAACACCTGAACATATAATTAGAACAAAAAGAGTACCTCTTATTTTAGAAAATGAAAATGTAGAAGATGCTTTAATCGCATACGAAAAAGAGTATATAAAGTATTTTGAAGCATTTTCAAAAGATGAAATTATGTTACACCCAAAACCAAAATATGCAGTTATAAAAGACTTTGGAGTGGTTAGTTTTGGAAAAACACAAAAAGAAGCAGATGTGATTAATGATGTAGTATCACATACCATGTTAGCAGTACTTCGAGCGGATAAACTTGGTGGCTATACATCTATAAGCCTCAAAAATAGTTTTGAGATGGAATACTGGGAACTTGAACAAGCCAAGCTAAAAAAATAAAAGAAGCAATACATATGAAATACTTAATGGCAATAGATGCAGGAACAGGAAGCATTCGAGCAGTAATTTTTGATACAAAAGGGAACCAAATCTCTATGAGCCAAACTGAGTGGATGCACTTAGAAGAAGAGGGTGTTGCTAACTCTATGCGTTTTGATTATGATAAAAACTGGTCTTTAGCATGTGGATGTATTGAAGAGTCTTTAAAGTTAGCGAATCTTAAAGGTGACGATATAGTAGCTTTGAGTGCAACGAGTATGCGTGAGGGAATTGTTCTTTACGACAAAGAGGGAAAAGAACTTTGGGCAGTTGCAAATGTTGATGCAAGAGCTGCTAAAGAAGTACAGTATCTCAAAGAAAACTGTGTGGGTGTTGAAGAAGAGTTTTATGCACTGAGTGGTCAAACTTTTGCTTTAGGCGCTTTACCAAGGATTTTGTGGCTAAAGAATAATAAACCAGAAATATATGAAAAAGTAGCAAAAATATCTATGATAGGAGATTGGCTTTTAGCACGTCTAAGCGGTGTAATAGCGACAGATCCTAGCAATGCAGGAACAACTGGTATATTTTCCTTAGAAAAGCGTGACTGGCATGTGGCAATGGCAAAAAAAGTTGGACTCAAAGACGATATTTTTCCACCTTGTTATGAGGTTGGTACGATTATCGGAAATGTCACACAAGTTGCTTCAAATGAAACAGGCTTATCTATTGATACAAAAGTAGTTATGGGTGGTGGAGATGTACAACTAGGCTCTGCTGGTTTAGGTATGGTTGAAGAGGGTCAAGTAGCCATTCTTGGTGGCTCATTTTGGCAACAAATAGTAAACATCAAAAGTAATGTAAAACCACCAAAGGACATGGGAATCCGTGTAAATCCACATGTAGTCGCTGGACTGTCACAAGCGGAGGGTATTACGTTTTTCTCAGGTCTTGTTATGCGTTGGTTTAGAGATGCTTTTTGTGAGGCAGAAAAAAGTGAAGCAAAAGACTTAGGCATAGATGTATACACACTTCTTGAGAAAAAAGCTTCAAAAGTACCAGTTGGTTCACATGGGATAATGCCGATTTTTTCAGACACTATGAAGTACGCTAAATGGTACCATGCTGCTCCAAGCTTTTTAAACCTTTCTCTTGATCCTGAAGTCTGTAACAGATCGTCGATGTTTAAAGCCTTACAAGAAAACGCTTGTATAGTTTCGTGCATTAATTTAGACAAAATAAAAGATTTTACAGGCGTAAAAGTAGATGAAATAGTTTTTGCAAGTGGAGCAAGTAAAGGTGCATTATGGTCACAAACTCTCGCTGATGTAACAGGATGTCGTGTAAAAATTCCAAAGGTTACAGAAGCAACTGCTCTTGGTGGTGCAATAGCGGCGGGAGTAGGGGCAGGCATTTACAGTTCACTTGTTGATGCTTCAAAAAGCTTAGTCGTGTGGGACAAAGTTTATGAACCAAATATGCAAAATTATAAACTTTATGAAGAGATAAAAATACAATGGCAAAAAGCATATGAAATGCAGTTAAAGTTAGTCGATGCAAATATTACAACTAGCATGTGGAAAGCACCAGGATTATAAATGAATATAAGAGATAAAATTTTAAATGGACAAAGAATAGACTATGATGAGGCTTTAAGCCTTTACGAAATGGACTTTTTTGAACTAGGCGCATTAGCAAATACTATTCGTGAAAAAAAGCATGGTAAAAAAACGTATTTTAATATCAACCGTCATATAAACCCTACTAATATTTGTGCTGATACATGTAAGTTTTGTGCGTATGCAGCGAATCGTAAAAATCCGAATCCTTATACTATGAAGCATGAAGAAATTATGGATATTGTTAAAGATGTAGATACAAGGGGTGTTAAAGAAGTTCATATTGTGTCAGCCCATAATCCTGATACGGGGATTAACTGGTACTTAGATATTTTTAAACGTATAAAAATTGAATTTCCCCACATGCATGTGAAAGCTTTAACAGCTGCTGAAGTAGACTTTTTAGCACGCCATTATAGTAAGTCGTATGATGAAATAATTGACTTAATGGTAGAAAATGGCGTAGATTCTATGCCTGGTGGTGGTGCTGAAATTTTTGATGAAAAAGTACGTGATTATATTTGCAAGGGAAAAGTGACATCTGAGCAATGGCTAGAAATTCATCAAAAATGGCATGAACGTGGTAAAAAGTCTAATGTTACGATGCTGTTTGGACATGTGGAAAAACGTGAACATAGAATAGACCACATGATGCGAATACGTGAACTTCAAGATAAGACAAATGGTTTTAATGCTTTTATTCCTCTTGTGTATCAAACAGAAAATAATTACCTAAAAATAGAAGCACCCATAACCGCAAATGAGATTCTAAAAACAATGGCAATTAGCCGTATCGTTTTAGACAATGTTGCACATTTAAAGGCATACTGGGTTACATCAACTGTAAACTTAGCCTTAGTTTCACAAGAATTTGGAGCAAATGATTTAGATGGAACGATTCAAAAAGAGTCTATTAACTCAGCAGCTGGTGCTGCAAGTGCAAATGGTGTAGACTTAGAAGAGTTTGTTGGACTTATTAAAAATTCTGGATTTACTCCTGTTGAGAGAGACAGTGTTTATAATGAGATAAAAGTCTGGTAGATACACTTATGCAAATAACGGTTATTATTCCCACATATAACCGTTATACCCTTTTAAGGCGTGCCTTAGAATCTGTTTATGCACAAACCCACATGCCACATGAGGTTATCATCATAGATGATGGCTCGACTGATGCTACAGCACAAATTCAAACTGATTTTCCACATGTAAAATATATATACCAAGAAAACAAAGGTGTTTCTTCTGCTAGAAACCTTGGAATAAGAAACTCCACATGCAAGTGGATAGCTTTTTTAGATGCAGACGACACGTGGCATGTGGATAAACTTGCATTACAAGTACATTTTCATAAACAAAATCCACATGTTACAATGAGCTACACAGATGAAAAATGGATACGTAATGGAATAGCAGTAACAATACCAAAGAAGTTTAAAAAACATGGGGGAAGTATTTTTAATGAATGTTTATCACACTGTATTATAGCTCCCTCCGCAACGCTTCTACATAAAGACTTATTTGATGAGGTTGGTGTATTTGATGAAGCCTTAGAAGTCTGTGAAGACTATGACTTATGGCTTCGTATAGCATGTGAAAATACAATAGGCTTGGTAGATGAAAAGCTTATTACAAAGTATGCAGGACATGAGGATCAATTAAGTTTTAAACATTGGGGTATGGATAGATTTCGAGTCATTGCTTTGGAGAAATTTTTAGATACATCAAAGAGAAGTATCGTGACGGAGATTCTTTTGAAAAAATATAAACTTCTACTTAAGGGTGCTATTAAATATAATCGAGTAGCTGAAAGAGAAACATATACTAAAAAAATAAATTATTTAAGTAGTATATCTTCGATTGTGTAGTCTGATATTTTCTTTGATGTGATGTCATATTTAAAACTTATTTTAGATTCAAATTGTTCAAGATAAATAAGTGTTATTTGAATTTTTAAAAATTTAGTTTTTGTTGTAAAGCTTTGTCCAAGGATTCCTTTATCAATCTTTTTTCTATAATAAGCGTCAAAAGGTACATCTTCCATCTCTTCATAAACGAATTCATTTTCATTGATTGTGGTGATTGTATATCCATTGAGGTCTTCAAAAAGTATTCCCATTATTTCTAAAGAAATAAAATTTAAATCAATTGGATAGTCTTCAAAAGAAAAGAGTTTTTCAAAAGGAAAGTTATATATTTCAGGGTCACCTGTTTCTTTGAAATAATAGTCTATAATCATATCCAAATGTATTTTATTATAAATTTTTCCATTTCTAAAAATAGGATATTCTATAATTATTTCACTATCCGAAGCATTTCTACTTTCTTCTAGGGCATCATTTTTTTCTATATCTACCGTATCTTTGAGTAAATCTAAAAAGAATTCTGGATTTTGTATTTTGTACTGAAGAAGTAAAAATATAAACTGATCACTAATAATATTATCTTTTATACTAGCATTTATAAGGGAGTTTAATCCAATATTTTTTTGATTAGAATCAAGTTTGAAAAAAATATTGCTGTCCCCTAAGTTTAAAGGAATTGCCATTTGTGATGCATAAAATATCATAAATTCATCAAATTCTAAAGTATTTAAATAAGCAAGAAGATTATGCATAACTGCATTTGTTTGCGTCATCGCAAAAATGGTTGTAACCTTGTCTTTACTTTCTTTTGTTTTATTTAAAAATATACTTACAACACTCATAAGAAGTAAAATCATCATCAGTGTAACAAATAAAACTACACCATTTTTCTTTTTCATAGTCATTTTAGGATACCGTAGGTATTTTTAATACCATAGGTTTTAAATTTTTTGCTCGAAAGAGTAAGCTGACAATGCCATCTTTATGCGATACTTTAAAACTTATACAGTCAGTAGTTAAAATATCTCCATAGATAAATTCTCGTGTAAGTTGGTCTTTATTATAAAGGTCAAAACCTTTTAATGATTCTATTCTAACAAGTGCATTATCTTTTTTACTCACTAGGTATATGAGCTGTGGTTCTATAATTCCATAAATTGAATTCCTAGTTTGAAACTGAATAATGTCATATCTAATTCCAGAAGTGACACTGATATTTCCAATGATTTGTGTAATATCAAGATTAAAAAGTACAAAAATTCTTTCTTCATGTTTGATAGTATCACTCTTGGCAATGTAGTGATTATTTTGTTTTTTTACAGAATTAATGGTTGAATATAAAAATGTAAAAATTAATCCGAGGAGTACAATGGATACCATAACTTCTACTAAAGTAAAAGCATTTTTTGCTTGTATAGTTTTCATTCTTCTTTTTGTGCCCATAAGTAGTTCTGTGTATATTCTTTATATGTTACTTTTAAAGAACCGTATTCAATGTTCAATTCATCAGTCGCACTTACTTCATCGTCAATAACCAACTGTGATTCACTACTTAAGTCTTCATTTTGCGTAAAATCCTCTCCAGCTGACCCACCGAGTATAAGTCTATCTTCTAAGTTTTTAGAAATATGTAGTTCAATAGATCGCAAAAAATCTCTATCTTTATCATCCAGATTTTGAAATTTGACAAGTTCAAGTAGTTCTATATCTTTTTCATCATTTATTCTTAGTTTCGTATCATAAAGAATAGCTCCCGTAAGAAGAATACTTTCTTGCTTTATAATATTTCTCTCCATAGCTCTTTTATTAAAACTGTTAAATTTAATAAGGGCAACGCCCATAAAAGAAAGTATTGCAACTGAGACAAGAACCTCTATAAAACTAAATCCTTTTCTCATTCTTCTGCCAAACCTGAATACATTGGAAGGTACTCTCTTTTTTTAATGTAGCTAATAATTTCTTCTTTATTAATAAACTCTTTTGTATCATCAAAGAAAGGACTAACATAGACCCAAGTGTTTTCACTCGTATAGTAAATGAGGGTTTCAAAAAGTCGAGGGCTTAGTCGTTTATAGATAAGAGTAGGCTCAAAATAAATCTCTTCAGTAAGCTCTATATTTTGGTAGCGAGTAGGCTCTAAAATTTCATCTTCTTTTATAAGAAATGTTTTTATTTTTTCTTTAAATTCAAAATCTTCAACAATCTCTTTTTTTGCATTAAGAAGGTAACAAATTTCTTTATCATTATGACATATTATTGTGAGTCTTTCACCATGAACTTTAGCTTTTAAGTTCATATATTCCTTTACATTAAATAGGGAGAACTTTTTTACATTCGCATTTTTTGCTATTGTATAAAAATAAATTCCGTAGACGATACTTATAAGTAAAACTACTATAAGTAACTCTATTAATGTAAAGGCTTTTCTCACTGCTTGTTACACGCTCGTAATGTAATGTCTTTATTGTTATCTTTACCTTCTTCTTTTCCATCAGCACCTAAAGAAATGAGTTCAACACCATCATCTTCATTAAGGTAAATATAATGATTTTTCCAAGGATCTATTGGTAAATTAATCCCATCTAAGTAACCACCATTTGCATAGTTTTTATACTTTTGTTCATCAGGATTACTAAGAAGTGCTTTAAGACCATCTTCTGTTTCAGGATACATACCGTTGTCAAATTTAAATGACTTTAAAGCCTCATCTATATTTTTCATTTGAATACATACAAGTCTTTGTTTTGCATCTTCTGCTTTACCCATAATATTAGGTAGTACTAAAGCACTTAAAAGCCCTAAAATAACGATAACAATCATTAACTCCATAAGTGTAAAAGCACTTCTCATTTTTGTTCTATTTTTATTCATTTTAACTCCATTTTTAAATTTGTTATAAATATTATGATATAATTTTAGCAAGAGTAAAGACGGAGAGATTACGCTCTCTCAATCTTAAAGCTAACTTTGAATGTCCAAAATTCAAAGCTAAGCTTGAAAAAGAAACTTTTTCAAAAGTTCCTCCTCTTGCTTAATTATCCTAACGACCGTATATCGTTAGGGTTGTCTTATTATATCTTATTTACTGTATCGACATCGAAAATATTGGTAACAACATTGAAATTACTAAAAATCCTATAACCCCACCAACAAAAACCATAAGAACTGGCTCCATAAGTGAAAGTAAAATGGCAATTTTATCTTTGTTGTTTTCTTCATAAAACTCTGAAAGTGTTGTAAGTGTTGATGGTAGTTCTGAACTATCTTCACCAATAGCAATAGCACTTAAAAAGTCAGGCGGTAATTTTAACATATCTTGTGACTTAACTGCATCGAAAAATGATCTTCCCTCAACGATTTGTGCTGAAATACTTTCAAATACTTTTTGTAAAAGAGTATTTGAGAAAATCTTAGAGGAGAAGTTCATTGTTTGTGCAAAAGGCACTCCATTTTTAAGTAAAAGTGCAGTAACGCTACAAAAACGGCCAAGCTCATAGTTCATTAAAATCGTTTTTACTAGGGGTACTTTTAATAGTACCATATCTACACGAAGTCTAAACTTTCCTTGCTGTGCAAAAAGGTATCCCATTCCTGAGAAACTTCCTATTAAAAATAAGAGTAAGTACATTCCATAGTTCTGTAAGAAGTTTGAAACATCAAGTGTAAACTGTGTAGATGGTGGAAGTTCATTTCCCATAGAAGTAAACATCTCTACTATATTTGGAACAATATTTGTAAGCATAAAGTTAATCAAAGCGATTGAAACAAGTATTATAAATCCAGGGTATACAAAAGCTTTTGTAACTTCTTTTTTAATTCTCTCTATACCATTCATGAACTCACTAAGTTCTTTAAGTGTAGGAGCTAAAGAAGAACTTTTCTCAGATACTTTTACAGTATAAAGAAAAAATTGAGGCATTTTAAAAATTGTTTGACCCTCTAAGGCTTCAAAAAAAGTAGCACCAGATTTAAGTGCATTAATCAAAGCATCTAACCAAAGAAGCATTTTTTTATTACCCTCATAGCTATTTTTTAACAGTGCCAATGCTTGGTACAAAGGTATAGAAGACTTAAGGTAAATACTCAAGTTTCTACATACGATAACAAGCTCAGAATTTGGAATTTTTGGAGTAAAAAAAGATCTTTGTTCTTTGATTTTTTCTAAAAGTATTCCGTTGTGTTGTAAAATTTCTTTTGCATCAGCTAAAGAGTCAGCTGTTATAGTAGCACTTACAGTTTCACCCTTTGTGGTGAAACCCTTATAGCTAAATATCATAACTCTTTAATACCTATACGAACAGCTTCTTCAACAGATGTTGCACCATTTAATATCATATCACGAAGCTGTGCCGACATAGAAATAAAGTCAGTGCTTGCTAAATGCTCTTTTATATAGTACTCATCGCTGTTGTTTTTTATAACCTTAAGCAAGGGTGCATCAATAGTGATGATTTCACCAATTGCAGCACGACCTTTATAGCCGGTGTCATTACATACTTTACATCCACATGCTTCATAAATTGTGGCACCTCGTGCGACTCCAAAAAACTTACTGTCTTCATCACTAATAACTACTTCTGTGCGACACTCAAGGCAAAGTTTTCTTACAAGTCTTTGGGCGAGAACACCAAGTAGCGTGCTTCCTATGAGGTAGCTATCTACCCCCATGTCAACGAGTCGAGAAATTGCAGCGGCAGCTGTATTTGTATGTAAGGTTGAAAGGAGTAAGTGACCTGTCATTGCAGCTTGAACCGAAATGGTAGCTGTTTCAGTATCACGAATTTCTCCAAGTAAAATTACATCAGGATCTTGTCTTAAGATGGAACGAAGTGCTTTTGCAAAGGTTAAACCAACCTTATCATTTACCTGCACTTGGTTTATCCCAAAACTATTATACTCAACTGGATCCTCAACTGTAACAATATTTTTTTTAGTATTATCAATATTCTGTAAAAAAGAGTACAGCGTTGTTGACTTACCACTCCCCGTAGGACCTGTGATTAAAATCATTCCATACGAACTTTTTAAAAAGTTTTGCATACTCTTTGTAATATGTGGAGCAAAGCCGAGTTGCTCTAAAGTAGGAATAGAATCAGACTTCATTAAAAGTCGCATTACAACCTTTTCACCGTAGTATGTTGGTAAGATAGAAACACGAATATCTACTTGCTTATTTCCAAGACTGATTTTTGTTCTCCCATCTTGGGGAATTCTCGTCTCAGAAATATCAAGGTTAGAAATAACCTTAATTCTATTTACTATGGCAGCGATTGCAGTTTTTTTAACCTTAGCAATTTCAATAAGTACACCATCAACACGAAACTTTACTAAACCCTCTTTTTCATACGTTTCTATATGAATATCGGTACAGTTTTGTTTCACAGCTTTCATAAAAAGCGTATTTACAAACTGAATAATCGGAGCTGAATTTTCACTCGAAAGTAGGTCATCATCATTTTTTAAAAAGCTATCTAAAGAATCATCGTCATCATCATCAGACGATGAGAAGTTTTCCATTGTCGCATGTGAGGTTATTTCTTTGAATTTTGCTAAAAGTTCTTGGTAGGATTCATCTGTCAGTAAAACAATATTGTACGTACCACTATGATGAGAAATATAATTGAGACTATTATCAGGATTTTCTTTTGAAATTCCGATAACAACCTCGTCATCTATTTTTGTATAGAGTACACCATTTTTAATGGCAAAACTAAGGTCTTCAACTTCAGTAAAGGGAATGAGTTCCGTGTTATTTATTTCATTAAATGGTAGCATGTAAAACCTTAGTACTCATCTTCTTCATTTTCATATTCTAAAAAAATGTTGTTACTTAGTTGTGGTTCTTGTGTTTTTTTAGATTTTTTAAGTTCGTTTTGAAGCGTTTGACGCATTTTATAACTTAAGAGTCTTTGTTGCTCATTAATTCTATGAAGCTTTTTTTGAATGTTCAGTAAGTCTTTTGAGTTGTTAATTATGTACGGTGTTAAAACCATAATAGTAGAAACTTTATCAAATGTTTCACTTGTACTACTAAATAATTTTCCTAAAAATGGAATGTCTCCAAGGAGAGGAATCTTTGTATGACTTGTAGAAAAATTATCTCGAATCAGTCCACCAATAATTATACTGTCTTCATTTTGTACGATAGCCGTTGTGTCGACTTTTCTTTTGGTAGTTGTTGGTTTGTCAGTAGAGCCTGTGGAAGCATCAATGTCTTCTACGTTTATTAGAATTTTTAAAACTACATTGCCACCATCAGCGATTTGAGGCGTGATTTCAAGTGTTAAACCGATGTCTTCTCTTGTATAGCTATTTCTTGTAGTATCTAGTGTACTCGTTCCTGTTGCATCACCAGATAAAATAGACTGTGTTTTACCTACATAAATAGTCGATTTAATATTATTTACAGTAAGTAAATTAGGTTCTGAAAGAATGTTAATAGCACCCTCTTGTTGGAGTAAGTCAACAGTCGCACCAATAGCTAGACCTTTTGAAACCTCACTAAGACTAATAGTATTTGCTAAAGCAGTTGGAAGTACAAAGGCAGATCCACCCATTTTAAGTTCAGTGGTTAAAATGCTATTACCACTAGCAGCACCAGCACCAGCACCCCATTTAATACCTAGATTTTCAAGGTTATTTTGACTTACTTCATATATTTGAACTTTTACAAAAACTTGTTTTCGCTCAATATCTAGTTGCAGTATAATATTTTCAAGTTCTTCAATCTGAGAAACAGTACTGCTGATGATTAAAGCATTGAGTTCTTTGTTTGAAGTGATAACACTTCGTACTGGTCTGTTTATATCTTTTGACTGTGCTATTTCTTTTGCAGTTTTTTCTATATCTTCAACATTTGCATTTTTTAAAAATATAATCTTAGTATCGAGTTTTGTAGAGTCTTTTGCATTTAAGTCAAATGCTTTTACAAAAGCAACTGCTCGCTCAATGTCTTGAGAATTTGCAGATACCCATAAAGCATTTTGGTTTTCATCGCCACTAATTTTTACTTCATCTTTATAGTCATCTTTTGTGATTGTAAAAATATCTTGTATCTTTTTAAGTGATTCTTTTACAGTTGCATTTTTAAGGTCAACACGTTCAAGTGAGCGTTTTAATTGTGTGTCAAAAAGTTTAAGAAGTTTACGCATATTTCGAACATTTTTTGGGTAATCACTTACTAGTAATATTCCCATTTGATCATCATGTGTGATGATGGCATACTGACTTGCAAGATGCTTTATTTTCCCAGAAATAACAGAAGGTTTGGCTTGTTTAGGACGTAAAATAACCATTTTCATGCCTATCACATGTTTTTCACCAAGACTTACATTTTTACTCGCCTGTGCAGCACGTACTATCTCGTAGTATCCATCAGATGCATTTGAAAGTGCATAACCTTTAACCATAAGCACATGCTCAAGAAGTGGCATAAGTTCACTTGCTTCTATAGGCTTATTACTTATAAAGTTTACATTACCACTTATCGCTTCATTTATAAGTATATTTGTATGACTTGTAGTTGCTACGAATTTTATTACATCTGTAATAGGCGTATTTTGAAAATTAATCGTTATTTTTTGTGCGCTTAAAAGGGTAGAAAAGAGTAAAACTACAACTAACCCAACTTTAATAAACTTCATATTTTAATTCCTTATTTTGATTCCCTCTATTCACAGTAAGAGAGAGATTTTTTACATTTTTAATATTTTGAAAAAATTTAATCGGATCATTCATCGACTTAAATTTTTCGCCATTCGCTTCTATAATATAATCACCCTTTCGCAAGCCCAGTTTATAAAAAACAGAATGTGATGGCAAGTAGGTCATTTTAAAGCTTATAGCTCCATTTACATTATACATTTGCGCTCCTGCGGAACCTAAGTACTTTGTCATAGCCATAGGGTTTGCCAACATGTCTTTTGGTATATAGTACTGACCATCTTTAAACTTAATTTCTTCAAACATTGGTCGAGCTGCTGTTTCTCTCATGGTAGTAATAACCCCTGTACTTGTAGAGGGAAGGGCTACATTTTCTTGAAATTCTTTTTCATCTTGAGGATTGAGAAAACTCCAGTAATAATGTATACCTTTTTTAAACTTTGCTTTTTTTGCATATACTTCTATAAGTTCATAGTCTAAGTGCTTTTCATGAAGTCGTATAAAAATTCCACCCTTAGAATTTTTAATAATGACAAGACTTTTTTCACCATTTAAAAAAATACTATTGAGTGTAAATGCAGTAAGTAAATACTCTCCAGCATTTTCTTTTGTAAGAGTTTTTGTTTGTATGATTTTAATCTTTGATTCGAGACTAAAAGCATGTGTCAAGTTAAAACTGCTTTGTGGTTTTATAGCAACTTCATGTTGCGAAGAAAAATCTCTGCTTGGCAAGAAAAAAGAAAGCGCAGTAGATAAGAAAGCAGCAACAGTACTAACAAGCAGAAGCTTATAGAGTAAAGGGTTAGAAATGTAGTTCATATACATACGTACTTCCTTGTTTTTTAAATTGAGCAAAGAGCATGTTGTATTTATTTTTTATCACACTGTTTATATTTGCAGTAACAACAAGTTTGTTACTTTCAAGATTAACTGCAACTCTTAGTGTCCCAAAATTTCCCTTAGCGGTAGCTAGTTCTTCTAATGACAAAGAAGTTTCTACGGTGTCAATCGGTGGAAGCATGTTTTTAAAAGTTCCAAGTGAACGTATATGTGAAGCATCAAATCCCAACAAGGTTACATGTAGGTTTTTAACACTAGCTATTTTGGACCCAGCGAGAAAAATATTTGTATTCTTTATATCTAAGCTAAAAGCATTGGATGTAATTGTTTGAGACTCTATATGAATATTATGTGTTGTAAGCTCTTCTTGTAAAAGAAAGTAAAGCTTTTCTTTAGGAAAAACAATAATAAAAGTAGCAATAAAAACACTTACCAATAAAACAAAATATAAAACTTTTTTCATAATACTTCCACTACTATTTTAACAGTATGCTTATCTATTTTAGTGATTTTAAGTTTTTTAATCTCTATATTTCGGTTGAGAATCATTGCCATAATTTTATTTGCATTATGTTCTTTAACTTGCATCGTTAAAACTTTTCGTTTTCTTTTCATGCTCTTTGTAACTTTTACATCAAAAACATCAAGAAGTTTATACACTTTTTCAAGTTCTTCTTTTTGTGCTTTTTTAGACCATTTGCTCTCAAGGCTTGAGAGTTTAGTAAGAATCTCTCTTTTACTTTGAAGAGTCTCGTACTTTTCTTCTATAGATGCATTGAGGTTATATGATAAAGCAATGTAGAGTAAAATTAAACCTACAAACCCTCCTGCAATGTATTTTGTATCTATTACCATGTGATTATAAGTCCTATTTTTATACTTTCATTTATCGTTTGCGTAAGGTTTGGAGTGTTTAAATTCCATTTGTTATAATTATACGCAAGTTCAAGTGCATATGTTTTGCTTATGGTATATCGTAAAGGAATGAATGTATTATACCCAGAAGCACTCTCAAAACTAGCGCTGAGTGCTTTTTGGTAAGAAATTTCAAAACCTAAGTCCCATTTTGCTTCATGAAAAAGCATGCTTACCCCTATGTCGGCATATGTCCATGTATACTTTTTTTCTCTTTGTAAAGACCTATTTCCAAGTGAGATAAAAATACCAACATCATAGTTCTTGTCTTTTTTTGTTTCAATCCAACGAACACGAGGTTGTATAAGTTCAATGTATTTAGAAGATGTATTTTCCTTGCCATTTAAATACGAAAGTGAAAGTTCTAGTGCACTTTCATTTGCTCCACCATTTCCATTTCCAAGCACCATGGTATAGTCCACATTTACGTCGAGAATATCATAGCTAATTGAGGTTTTTAAAGAGTCAGCATGTGAAAAAAGCACAAAACTGAATAAAATAAAGAAAAATCTAATAATTTTAACCACCTACCGTTGTATTTATAGTGGTTTTTACAGACGAATTTTCGTAAGTAAGTGTTTTTAAGTTGGTCTGTTTTAAGCCATTTTGTACTTTTGAATGAAGTGAATCAGAAGCACTTTGAAGTTTTTTATACTTTTTAATTAAAGATTTTATAGCATAAAAACTTCTGTCCTTTGTTTGGAGACTCTCAAACTCTTTGTCAAGTTTATTTAATGATTGTATTTTGTCTACACTTGAAAAAACTATGAAAAGAAAAAAGAAAACAAAAGAAGCTACTAAAAAAGAAGTGTTGTTGTTGGTGCTTTTTTCAAAAAGTTTTATGTGTGATTGCTCATTGAGAAGTTCTTTATAGCTTTGAGTAAGAGAAGTGTCTGGTTTTTGAGTTGCATTAGCAACTGTTTCCATTGTTCGGTCGTTAAATTTATAAAGATTTTTTTCAGAGTCTATTGAAACAAGTCCATCAAATGTTAACTGGTTTGCAAAGTAAACTTTAGGGTTTTGGAGTTTTAATTTTTTAAGTAAATTTTTTACTATCTCTTTGTTGTATGCGTATACATCATAGTCGTTCTCACTACGGTAAAGTAACACCTCCTTAAATGTTGCAGGCTTATCACTCACCATATGAAGGGCTATATTTTTTGCTTTGGAAAAATTACGAGTAGGAATCACACATTTTTTATACCAGTATAATGATGGAGAAAGTATGATGATATCATCGCTTATCGTTTCGTGAATAACATAATCATTTGCAGTGTATATATATACTAATGCCAAAATGCACCTACCTTTAGTAAAACAATATTTTAAAAATATGAAACAGA
>NZ_JAEMVA010000024.1 GCF_029215955.1 Sulfurimonas sp. SAG-AH-194-I05 | reverse complement strand
GACATACAAAAGCTCTTGTCCACACATGCAGAATGAAAATAATGGTTAAGTTCTTTGGTGTTGATACTATTCCTGATGATATTACAGAACTAGCTATAGAAGAGTTTTTTGAAGGGTTGGATGTAACTAGAGATACGAAGAGTCAATACAAAACTGTTCTAGATGCAATGTTTGAAAAAGCTAGAAAAGACCGAGCAATTTCTACTAATATTGTTAAGCAGTTCTCTCTACCTCAGAATGAAACACAAAACACACCTAAAACAGTTAGGATGCCCTTTAGTCCACAAGAAATGAGAAAGCTAATAGATAACGCAGACCGTAGACTCAGAAATTTTCTGGGGATTGCTTTTCATCTTGGAATAAGAATTGAAGAAAACCTTGGTCTTATGATACAAGACATTAAATTCGAGGAAGGAACAATCCACCTTAAAAGAGCTGTAGTTGGTGGAGTAGTAAAGCCTATTACTCCACAAAAAGGTGGAGAACGAGATGTTCCATTATATGAGGATGCCATTCAATATATAGAAGATCAGATTAGCTGGGCAAAAGAAAAAAACAGTCTTTATCTTTTTTTTGATGGGAATGGAGAAAGGCTCAATGACAGCGAGGATATTAGAGGCAGATGCACTGATAAGTTTTATTGGAACAACTATCTAAAAGAATTAAATATTTTCCCTCACAGGAGAATGATGAACACTCGTCATAGCTTTGCTGTTCAATGCATTACAAATATGGAGCGACTGGAAATCAGTCTTAATGATATAGCTTTAATGATGGGGCATAGTTCTATTAAAATGTTAATCTCTCATTATAATGACCTTCTGGCAGATAAGAACAAAACTATCAACAGAAGGATGTCTATTTTCCAAGAATCAGAACCGTCAACTGACTATTCAACTGACTCTGAGATTTTGGCAAAATAAAATAGAAAATGAAAAAGTCTGGGAAGAACTGTGTAATGGTAGTTATCGTGTGTTTTAGGAATTACATGGCAATTAGCATACACAACCTTTCCAAGGTTGCACCATCGGCCACTCGGACACAAAACCATTATTTGAAGAACGGGATTGTACCAATAAAGAACTTAAAATAAAAGCTTATAAGCAAAATAATAGCTTATATCAAGTAAAATAATGGAAACAATTATTGAAGGACAATTATGTCAGATAAGTTTTCTATATTAGCAGTCGATGACGAACCTTTTAATCTTGACCTTATTGAAGCCTCTTTTTCGGATTTTGATGCTATTTCAATAACCTATGCTACTAATGGGGAAGAGGCCTTAAGCCACCTTGCTTCTATAGAATTTGATGTTGTTCTTTTAGATATAAGCATGCCTAAAATGGATGGGTTAGAAGTTCTAAAAAGAATAAGAGATAACGAAAACTTATCGCAACTCCCCGTTTTAATGGTTACCGCAAATGCAGAAAAAGAGCAAGAATGTATCCTTTTAGGTGCTACTGATTTTATTTCTAAACCTTACGATATTGAAATTCTTTGTGCAAGAACAATGAATTACGCGAGAATGCATACATTTTATAAACAAATTCAAAATCAAAAAGATACCTTAGAGGTACAAGTACAAGCACGTACTATTGAGCTAGAAGCTACATTAGAATTAGCCAAACAAACAGAGTATGAAATTTCTATTCGTTTAGGTCGTGCTAGTGAATTTAGAGATCTTGAAACTGGTGGACATATTAAACGTATGAGTCACTACTCTAAACTTTTAGCAAAACTTTACGGTTTAGATGAGGAAGAATGCGAGCTTATTTTATACGCAGCACCACTACATGACATTGGCAAAGTTGGAATTCCTGATAGTATTCTTTTAAAACCAGGTCGTTTTGTGGGAAATGAGTTTGAAATCATGAAACAACATGCGGCTCTAGGTGCTAAAATGCTCGAAGGCGCAGACCAATTTCCAGTTCTTAAAGCTGGGCATGTGATAGCGCTAGAACATCATGAAAAGTGGGATGGAACAGGGTACCCAAAAGGTAAGAAAGAAAAAGACATTCATTTATATGCAAGAATTATTGCCATTGCAGATGTTTTTGATGCCCTTAGTTCTAAGCGATGCTACAAAGAACCAATGGAACTTGATGTTGTCTTAAAAATAATGAAAAAAGATGCTGGAACACATTTTGATCCAGAACTTATTGATCTTTTCTTAGCAAATCTCGATGCTTTTTTAAAGATTAAAGAAATGTATAAAGATGATGATAATGCACACACAATTATGGACATCATAAACGGTGTAAAATAACAAATTTAAAACTTAATTACACGGAGATATAAATGTCAAACTTAAAAGTACTATTTGTAGACGATAACGAACTAAATAGAATCGTAATGCAAGATATGCTCGAAATTCTTTTTGAAGACTTCACGGTAGAAATTTATGAAAGTGCTCAGGAAGTTTTAGATTTAAATACAGATGAATACGATCTTATATTAAGCGATATAGACATGCCACATATTAGTGGTTTTGATTTATATACAATGCTCAGAGAAGATAAGAAATATACCAAGCCTATAATTGCTGTAACTGCATTGGCTGTAAGTGGTGACAAAGAACGAATGCTTATGCATGGCTTTAATGATTATATTTCTAAACCCGTAGACATAGATATACTTGAAAAAACTATACAAAAATATTGTTAAAGAACTCCAATGAATCAAGATGAAATAAACACCTTACTTACTAATTTTGCACTTTATAAAGAAGACCTTGAACAAAGGATTGTTCTCAAAGAATTTTCGCATTCTATTGCTTCAATTATAATAGATGAGTTTGCCGAAAAATACTTACGTAACAACCCTCATTTATCTCTTTATTTAGCACATACAGATGGAAGTATGCTCCTTAAGAAAATGAAAGATTTTATCGCTTTTTTTCTTATAGATCCTATTGATACAAGCTATATAGAAAAAATTCAAAATATTGGTTTTATACATTATTCTTTAAAACTTGAGCCTTCTAAAGTGAGTTACGGTTTTTGGGCGATGAATGAAATTCTCGAAAAAATTTCTCTCTCAAATCCCCTTGTTGCAAAAAATAAAGCACTCATTTCAAGACTTTTTAGATTTGTAGAGCATGTAATGAATGATGGGTACACTCTACAAAAAGAAAAATCTCAAAGAAAATCGATTTCTGATCTTGAAAACATAAATGTACAAAATGAACTCTACATTGGTTTTAATATTCATAAACTTAATATTAAAAAAGTGCAATTAGCTATTTTAGATAAACAAAACTTCTCTGTTTTAGATGATATTAAAGAAGAATCTTCTCAGTGCTCATTTGGACGTATTTTACAAAAGTTACAAGGAAATAAACAATACGAGTTTATTCTCGGTGTTTCTTCTTCAAGAGTCAATCAAATCCATGATCAATGGCACAAAGAGTTTAGATCCATAAAAAAAGCGTTGCAAATCCAAGATGAGGGAAAGATAGCCTTTCATAATAACGCTATAACAAAACTAACAAACGAACTCGCATCTATTTTAGACACTACCCTTAAAGACTCTCTCAATGATGGGCAACTTGCACTTCGTTCGAGCATACGAGCGATGCGAATAATAACAAAACTTTTTTATGAAAAAAGTAATAGTAATATAGAAAATACAGATATCACAGACATAGTAAGAAGTTCTTTACAAAAGGTTGTATTATCAGAATTTTCATGGGCCATTGAAAAAATTGAAGTTACTGATAAAATGCAGGCTAACGCACACGAAAACCAAATCACAAAAGTTGTACGCTATCGATCTACAAATATTTTCATCTTTATTACCCTCAAAGATGCACAAGATACAAGCTATATAAATGAAATGCTTTATTTACTTTTAGAAGTATTAGAACTTCATTTTTTCGTTCAAGAAAGAGAAGTTTCACTCATTACTTTTGCAGACAAGGCTGAGAGTGCGAATAAGTCAAAAGATATGTTTTTAGCAAATATGTCACATGAACTTCGGACTCCCATTAATGCAATTACAGGTTTTTCACAGATTTTAATGATGAAAAAAGACACACCAGATAAGGTAAAAAAATATGTTAAAAAAATCAATATCGCAGGGAACAATCTTCTTGATCTTGTAAATACAATACTAGACTTTGCCAAGTTAGAATCAGGAAAAATGCAGTTTAACCCATCACTTAGTAATATTTCCGATGTAATAACTGAAGTAAGAACACTGACCCAACCACTTGCAGATAAAAAAAATATTGCCCTTCACTTCCCAAATATTATTTCTTTAAACCTTTATATAGATAAGGTTCTTTTTAAGCAGGTGCTTATTAATCTCTTAACAAATGCTTTAAAATTTACACATGAAAATGGTGAAGTTTCCTTAAGTATAACATTTAATGAAAAAAAACATAGCTATGATTTTGAAGTTAAAGATAATGGTGTAGGACTAGAACAAGATGAAATAGCTAAACTTTTTCAAGCTTTCTCTCAGATTGATAATACCTATCAAAAAGAGCATAAGGGTTCTGGTCTTGGCTTAATGATTTCAAAAAATATTATAGAAGACTTGCACCAAGGTAAAATTTGGGTGGAGAGTGTTAAAGGTGAGGGAAGTAGCTTTTTTATAGAGATGCCAACACCAGAAATAGAATCCCATACATATAGAGTAAACAAAGCACCAGAAGGTTCTCAAAATATTCTTATTGTCGAAGATAGCGTTGAGTATCAGAAAATTCTTTCTACCTGTTTACAAGAAACACATAACATGACAATAACAGACACCGTAAACAAAGCAAAAGAACTTATTACAAAAAATAAATATGATTTTTTAATTTTAGACTTTTTCTTAACAGATGGAATAAGCTCTGAAATACTTAACTTTATGGAAGCTGAAAATATCAGTATACCTTCTATTGTTATTTCAGCAGAAGATGAAATATGTATCTCTTCGTCTTTGTCAGGTTCTAGTAATTTACAATGTATTGTAAACAAAAAGAATATACATGAGATATGTGCATCATTACGAGGAGAAGAATATTGTGAAAAATCTCTTTAACAAAATTTTTAAAGAAACAATGCTTGGAGCTATTGTAATTACTATATCTGTAATGTTTGCTGGTATACTTTATCTTGTTCCTTTAGTTTCTAAAGATCAAGCCAAAGAGCATGCTATTTATGAGTCTGAACAACTTACAAATTATATACGAATTTTTCGTTCATACTACGCAAATAATATTCTTAAAAAAATTAAAGCACATACTGATTTAAAAGTAAATTATGACCATAAACTTCATGCTAAAACTGTTCCCCTACCTGCTACACTTGTACATGATTTAGGTGCACTATTTACAGCACAGACAAATACTTCTTTACAAATGTATAGTAACTTTCCTTTTCCTAACCGCAAAGAGAGAGTACTCGATACCTACCAAAAAGATGCCTTAGCTTATATTTTAAAAAATCCAGATAAATCTTTTTCAAGAGAAGATATAATCAATGGAGAACATGTTTACAGAACTGCAATTGGTGACTTCTTATCAGCTCAATCATGTGTAAACTGCCATAATTCTCGCGCAGACACACCTAAAACGGACTGGAAACTTGGAGATATGCGTGGAGTTATAGAAGTTACAATTCCAATGGAAACTTCCAGTGGATTGGCGCAAAACCTTACTTACAGTATTTTAGCTTTTATTTTTATAAACCTTATTCTTCTTGGGCTGTATTATTTTCTCCAAATAAAAAGAAAAAATAAGCAACTGAAAAAAGAATACACAAAGAAAGATAAAATTCTCTCAGAGTATAAACGTGCAGTTGACATGGGAACAATAGTCTCAAAAGCAGATAAAAATGGAACGATTACCTATGTCAATGATGCCTTTGTAGAAATATCTGGTTATAGCAGAGCTGAACTTATTGGAAAACCACATGCTATGATACGTCATGAAGATATGCCGCAAGAAATCTTTGCTGACATGTGGAGTAAAATACTCAATAAAGAAGTATGGCAAGGTGATATTAAAAATAAAACAAAACATGCTGGCGAGTATTATGTACATGCAACTATTATCCCCATTTTAGACGAAAATGATGCCCTTGTTGAATTTTTAGCAATTCGTTACGACACAACATCATTGCATCAGGCAATCAAAACTGCAAATGCTGCAGAAAAAACAAAGGGTGAATTTTTAGCAAATATGTCTCATGAATTACGTACACCACTCAATGCAATTATTGGTTTTTCTCAGATTATACAAAGAAGAAAAAAAGCAGATGAAAAAGATGCTACGTACATTAGTAAAATTCAGCTCTCGGGACAAAATCTTCTTACTCTTGTAGATTCTATTTTAGATTTCTCAAAAATAGAAGAGGGAAAAATGGAATTTTTACCTTCAGAAATAGATATTTTTGACCTTTTTACAGAAGTAAGTATTCTTATAGAAAGCCAAGCTTTTAAGAAAAATATTAAAATAACACTCAATGGTTTTAACAAAGGAGATACTCTTTTTGCAGATAAGCAACTTCTCAAACAAGCCTTACTTAATATTCTTTCAAATTCAGTAAAATTCACACCTGAAAATGGAAAGATAACTATTAGTTACAAAAAAGAAAATAAAAAGCATCTCTTTAGCATAGAAGACAATGGAATCGGTATAGCTCCCGATGACTTAGAAAATATTTTTATGCCTTTTAAACAAGGGACAAGTGCAAAGCGTACAGAGGCAAAGGGAACAGGACTTGGCCTTGCAATTACAAACAAAATTATTACAGAGCTTCATAATGGTACTATACATGTGCAAAGTGAAGAAAATAAGGGGACTTGCTTTTATATATCGCTTTAGTTTCAAATAATCCTGATAAAATAATTGTATTCGATTATTTGAAGGATTTCACATGCTCAGCATTGCCTCATTTTTAAAACTATTAAAAGAGTCCTTTAGGGACTTACTTCCTATAGTTTTAGTCATCATGTTTTTTCAACTCGCTATTATTCAAGCTGTCCCTGAAAACTGGCTCACTACTACTATCGGTCTTGCTATTGTAGGTGTTGGTCTTGCTATATTTTTACTTGGTCTTGAAGTTGGTATTTTCCCAGTAGGTGAAGGCTTAGCTTCTGACTTTGCCCATAAAGGTTCAACTCTTTGGATTGTTATTTTTGCCTTTATGATTGGGTTTGGTACAACAGTTGCAGAACCTGCTCTTCTTGTTATTGCCGATAAGGCAGCTGGTATTAGTGCTGGTCGTATTGACGCTTTTACCCTGCGTATGGTTGTTGCTTTTTCAGTTGGTTTTGCTATTGTAGTTGGTGTTTGGAGGATTATAAAGGGTCATCCTATTCACTACTACATTATTTCAGGATATATACTCGTTGTAGCTGCTACTTTTTTCTCACCAAAAGAGATAGTAGGACTTGCATTTGACCTTGGTGGGGTGACTACTTCTACTGTAACAGTTCCTCTTGTTGCCGCACTTGGTATTGGACTAGCTTCAACTATTAAAGGTCGTAATCCTGTTTTAGATGGCTTTGGACTTATCGCCTTTGCTTCGCTTACGCCTATGATATTTGTTCAGTTTTATGGTATCTATGTATATGAGTTTATTGAAGTAGCCTCTGTTGTTTCTCCCACTGTCATAGAACATATTCCTGAAACTGCAAGCGCCTTTGACTTTAGTTTACTCAACCTCATTAAGGGTCTCTTTGGTGTTATGACTGATGTTTTACCTATTTTAGGCGTAATTCTTTTCTTCCAGTATATTATTCTAAAAAAACCTGTTGCGAACTTAAAAGAAGTTCTTATAGGTTTTGCGCTTGTTATGGTTGGCCTTGATGCCTTCATTATTGGTTTAGAAATGGGTCTTTTCTCACTTGGCGAAACCATGGCATACCAACTTACACAAAATGGAAGTAATGTTATTATTTATTCCTTTGCTGCTGCAATCGGTTTTTCAACTACTATGGCAGAACCTTCCCTTACAGCAATAGCAAGAAAAGCCAAAGAAATTAGTGATGGAAGAATAAATGACTTTGTTCTTCGTTTAGCCGTTGCAATGGGTGTTGCTATTGGTATTTCTCTTGGTGCATTTAGAATTGTAAATGGTGGAGATATAGTGTATTATATTATCGCTGGATATATGTTTGTTATTGCTCTTACTTTTATTGCTCCAAAATACATTATTCCTATTGCTTATGACAGTGGAGGGGTTACAACTTCAACTATAACAGTGCCTCTTGTGGCGGCTCTTGGTTTAGGACTAGCAACAAACATACCCGGACGTGATCCACTCATAGATGGTTTTGGACTCATAGCATTTGCTTCACTTTTTCCTATGATTACGGTTATGGCATACGGTGTTATAACTGAAAGAATGGGAGTTAAGGGTGAGCATGAAAAAGAAGAAATGCATCTCGATGAGTTACGTCATGCACTCGCAGACGCTGAAAATATGGGTCTCTCAACTGTCAATGTGCACGGAACAGATAAGCGTCACTCTTATGCTATGCAGTTCTCGTGCGTACATGTGATAGTTCCACATGACAAAGAAGAAAAAGCTCTTTTAGCTGCCAAAGAAGCAGGTGCGAGAGGTGTAACTATAATGAATGCTCATGGTATGGGCCTTGAGGAGATGGACAACTTCTATAACAGACTCCATAGTGACTCAACTGATTCAAATATGATGTTTATAACACCAACGAAAAAAGTGGATGTTATGATTAAAAAGATTATGACAGACTTAGACATTATAGCCGGAGGTGAAGGTATATCGTATGCCTACCCAATCACCCACCTCAAAGGTTTAACCCTTAAAAGTAGTGATATCTAACCCACTACTCTTAGGTACTTTGTAAGCTCTACTTCAAGGGCTTCATTATCGATTGGTTTGGCAACAAAGCCATCCATTCCTAGCTCTTTAAAACGTGCTCTATCAGCTTCTAAAGCATTGGCTGTTAATGCAACGACAGGTGTCATTATGAGTGATTTTTCTTTCTCATACGCTTTAATTTCTAGCATTGCTTCTATACCATTTTTATTTGGCATATTTTCATCCATTAAAACCATGTCAAATTTTCCATCTTTAAACATTGCTACACCCTCAACACCATCATTTGCTACTTTGAAATCAATGCCATAATCCATTAAAATGAGTTTTATCAGCATTTGGTTTGTTTTGTTATCCTCTACAACTAAAATATTTCCACAAAACTGAATCTCTTCATCGCTATCTTCTTCTTTCGTTTGTACTTCTATCATCTTAATATCATCAACACAGGTATCATTAATAGCTTCTACTATCGACTTAGGGGTAAAAGGAGCATACAAAGGTACTATATGCTCAAAATCTGCAAGTGTGATTAAATTTGTTCTAAGCATTGCAATTGCGGGTATTGTAGCATCAATAATTTCTTGGTTGTAGTCTTCATCAGGGATGAAAAATAAAATATCATAGCCATCAGCTTGGTAACTCTCTAGCTCTAAGACATTTTCAATCCCAAATGCATGTAAATATTTTTTAATCAATACCGTTGAAGACATAGATGCTTCAGATATATTGAGTATCGCAAAGCGAAGTTTAGAAAAGCTATCAATCTCAAGTAATGCCAATGGATCTTTTTCAATAATAACAGAGGGTATACAAAGGGTAAATGTCGAACCCTCACCCTCAATGCTTGTGACAGAGAGTTCTCCTTGCATTAATGAAGCTAAGGTTGAAGAGATTGAAAGACCTAAACCTGTGCCACCATATTTACGAGTTGTAGATCCATCAGCTTGTGAAAATGCTGAAAATATTTTTTTTATATTTTGCGGAGCAATTCCAATACCGCTGTCTTGCACACTTACAATAAGATTCTCTCCATCATGTCGTACACAAACATTCACTTCCCCATACAATGGGGTGAATTTCATTGCATTACTCAGTAAGTTTGACATAATTTGCTGAACCCTCACAGAATCAACACTTATAGTCTTTGGAAGCTTAGGATCAATATAAACACAATAAGAAAGATGTTTTTCATATGCTTTTGAGACAAAAAGCATTAAAGATTTTGTAAATTCATCTATAGATTTTACAGGATGTTTGTCTATCGTAAATTGACCACTTTGCATTTTCGAAAAATCTAAAATATCATTAATAATAGTAAGTAAAGACTTCCCACTTGTGTCAATAATATCAAGATAACCTTTTGCCTTATCTTCTTTAATCATCTTTTTCAAAATAGTTACAAAACCAAGTATAGCATTTAAAGGTGTGCGAATCTCATGTGACATACTTGCTAAAAATTCAGATTTTGCAATAGCACTCGCTTCAACCTCTTTCATACTTGTAATAAGTTTCGCTTCAATTTTTCTTCGTTTTGTAATATTACTTGCAATTGTAATATAGCTCATAGTTTTATTATTATGCCCACGAAAGGGAACTATTGATGCACCTAACCAGTATTCTTCATTATTTTTAGAGATATTACACATCTCTCCATGCCAAGTATTACCAGCATTGAGGGTTTCTTCGATTTTTTGCCAAAAGCCATCTTTGTGTAAACATGATTTTAAAAGTCTATAATTTTCTCCGATAAGCTCATCACGAGAATAACCACTCACCTCCATGAACTTGTCATTAACAAGTGTTATCATACCCTCAGTATCAGTAATATACACTATTGAATGCGAATCTAAGGCATATTTGAGTTCATCAAATTCTTTATCTTTTTTCTTTAAAAGACATCTTTGACGACTTAACATTAGGTAGACAAAAATATTTCCAACCACAAAAATAGCGATTAATACATTTAAAATATTTTGAAAAAAGTTCGTATCTTGCTCATTTTGTGTAATTACCATATTAAAATTTTGAATGTTTTTGTTATCTTCAATAGCATTTTTTCTATGCTCTGCTTTATCTATTATTTTTTGCATTACTTCATAGCGTGTGTTATGGTTTTTTTCTTGTGCTTGGGACAGATCAAGAATTTCCATCCATACACATATAAAAATTCCAATGAGAATAACTTCCAAGAATATAACGATTATGTTAAAATTTATACGCATTACTCAACCTCTCTATCTAAAATAAATCACTGTATTCATATTTAAAAGTATCTAAATAAAATTTAGAATTGATAACAATAATTCTTGTATCTTTTTTAGCTCTCTTTTTAAATTTAGCTTTGATCTTTTCTTGTTTTTTTTCTGAAAAATCATGTGTTTTTAAATATTTTTTAAGAGAAATTAAAGCACCTTTTTTTTGGCTTTTTTGCAACTTTAATAGCAATATCTTTAATTTCTTCAACTTCAAACTCAGCTTCCACATGTTCTTCTTTTTGAACTTCAATGGGAGCATTTAACATAAACTGTGAAGAAATTGTAGTTAAAATATTTTTGAGTTGTTCATCTTTTTCTTTATAAATACATTCGATTTTTTCACGTTCTTGAATTAACATAAGTTCTTTTTGGTCACGTAAACTTCGTGTTTCACCTTCGAGTGTATCGACACGTGATTGTAGCTTTGCATTTTGTTCTTCAAGAAATTTATGGTATTTTTCATTACTCGATGGAGCTGCTTTACGTGTAGACGTTGTTTTAGGTTTTGGAGTAACCTTCGCGTCAATATCTACCATTTTTACACCATCAATCAGTTCTACAACTAAAGAGCCTCTTCGTACACGATTATGTATTGCTTCTTTTGAAATACCAAAATGTTCAGCCGCTTCAAGTATTGTCATATTTGCCATTGTATCAACCTTTATCGCATATTTTCAAAGTTAAGTGGTGCATCCCATTCAGCTTCACGAACCATTTTCATCACTTTTTGTAGTTCATCAAGTTTTGCACCTTTAACACGAATAGAATCACCTTCTATTTGTGCATTTACTTTTAACTTCATTTTTTTTATCTCAGCTGTTATTTTTTTAGCTTCTTTTGACTCTATGTAATCTACTACTTTATATGTCGCTTTTCTATTGCCCCCCGAAGAGTCTTCAACTTTTAGCTCATCTATCACCTTTGAAGACAAACCTTGTTTTAAAAATTTAGCAATAACAATGTCAGTGAGCGCTTCTAGTTTGTTATCACTCGAAGCGATTAAAACTAATGTTTTAGCTTTTTCATTAAAAGTAACTTCAAAGGTAGTTCCTTTAAAATCATAACGGTTTGAAACTTCTCTATCTACGAGATTAATCGCATTTTTAAATATTTGTGTATCTATCTTCGCTGTAATATCAAATGAATGTTCTTTTGCCATTGTGTAAATTCCTTATAACATGTTGTTATTATTATAACATAGTTTCTTTTTTTTGTTAGTTCTCTAAAAAACTGGACTTCCATCAAAGCCAAACCCACCACCAAAGTCATCACCAAAAGATGCAAAATTTGGGTCACTATATCCTTGCATTGAAGAGCGCATTCGAAGCATTTCTATATCCATTTTCGATGAAATATTTTGTGGGCAAACTACTGTGCACTCATTGCAAAGGGTACAGTCCCAAATACCATTTGTTTGAATAGTGTCTATTTTTTCTTTTGTGTCCTCTTCACGAGTATCACTCACATACTTCCAAACACGCGTTAAGGCAAAAGGTCCTAAGAACTCTTCATTCACAGCATATACAGGACATGCACTATAACACGACGCACATAAGATACAATCACTCTGCACTTCATTTATTTTTGCATTTTCTTCACTTAAAGCAGGAGTCTTTGCATGTGGAGTCATCCATGCGTTTGCCTTTGCATTAAAGGAGAGTGCCTTGTCCATGTCTACCACTAAATCCCGAAGTACAGGCATATTTTTAAGTGGTTCTACTACATCACCATCTTGTAGCTTATATCCACATGCTAAGACTTCTCGTCCATTTACGCGCATAGAGCACGATCCACAAACACTACTTCTACATGAACTTGAAAAGCTAAGGGAAGAATCTTGTGTCGTTTTAATTTTTTTTAAGGCTTCAAGTAAAGTGACATCCGATAAATCTATTTCATAAGGCACTAAACTCTCACGCTGAATTTGAATTTTCATTAAAGCACACCTTGTAAATCTTGAAGTGTATGCTTTGAGTAGTTTTCGTCTTTTTGTGGTTTATCTGACCTAAAATGCGCACCACGACTTTCATCTCGTGCAATCGCACCAAGAAGAATCATTTTACTTACCGCTAAGGTATTTTGAAACTCTAAAAATTCTATGCGGTTTGTATTATAAACGTGAGAAGTGTCTTTCACACCCATTTGGGATGTTTGTTCTAAAAATGAATTTACTTTTTCTAAAGTTTTTTCCAGTGTCTTTTTATCGCGTACAATGCCAACATCTTTGTAAAATAGTTCTCCAAGTTCTTCACGTACCTTATAAAAATCAACTTGTATTTCTTTCGTAGCTTCTTCTTTGCTCATCACTTCCACATGTAAATAACTTTTATCTTGTGCATAAAGAGCAGCACTCTCCCCTGCGAGTTTTCCAAATACAACTAATTCTAAAAGCGAATTACCACCTAAACGATTTGCTCCATGAACGCTATGGTTTGCACATTCCCCACATGCAAAAAGTCCATCTACACATGTGGAAGTTGTGTCATTTACATCTATTCCGCCCATTGTGTAATGGGCTACTGCTTTTACAGGAATCAAATCATGTACGGGATCTACATTTTCATAAAGTTTTGCTAACTTTCTTTCTTGTGGGAGTTGTGCATCTATGAAAGCTTCACCTAAATGACGTATATCTAAAAATATCTCTTCGCCTTTAAGCATTTCATCGTTTATAGCACGAGAAACTATATCACGAGGTTTAAGCTCGTCTATAAAGCGTTCACCTTTTGAGTTGAGTAAATATCCACCAGCACCACGAGCAGACTCTGAAATCAAAATAGAAGAACTTTTCAGTCCAGTTGGATGAAACTGAACAAACTCCATATCACTTACTTTTGCTCCAGCTTTGAGTGCAATAGCTATTCCATCACCTGTTGAAGCAGTTGCATTTGTAGAGTTTTTTGCATACACGCGTGAGTAGCCACCTGTTGCTAAAATAACTGCTTTTGCACTATAAACTTCTTTTACACCTGAACGAATGTCTAAAACTTCTACCCCACATGCTTTGTTGCCATTTTTAAGAACTTCGAGTAAAAACTTTTCATTTAAGATCTCTATTCCACATGCAAGGCATCTATCATAAAGAGTATGAAGGATTTTTAAACCTGTATAATCTTGTGCATAACATGCGCGTGAAGCTGATGCTCCACCTAATGCTCTTTGTGCAATTTTAGAGTCTTTTGTGCGAGAAAAACAAACACCAATACTATCTAACCACGCTACAGCCTCCGGAGCATTTTCACAAAGTCGTCTAATCTCGACTTCACTTGCTAAACCGTTTGCAGACTTTAGCGTATTTTGTACATGTGACTCAGTTGCATCTTCTCCAGCATTTCCAAGGGCTGCATTAATACCACCTTGTGCCATACACGTTTGTGAACGTGTTGGATATTCTTTCGTTAAAACCCTTACTTTCATACCATTTTCATGTGCATGTAAGGCTGCTACTAAACCAGCTCCACCAGCGCCTATAATTAAAACATCGCTTTTATTATTTTGCATTTTCATCCTCTATACATTTTTATTGGTTTTGATTATTTAAGGTATAAAAATCATCCATACTCACTTCATCTAAAGGAAGAAAAACTTCAAAAACACTTCCTTTTCCTTCTTCTGAATGAAGCGTAATCCTTCCATTCATTTGCTCAATTAAATTTATAACTATGCTTAAGCCAAGTCCCGTGCCGCCATATTTTTTTGTTGTAGAACTATCTGCTTGCTCAAAAGCTTGAAATATTTTAGCCTGAGCATCTTCACGCATACCAATCCCTTCATCCTCAACTTTTATGGTTAAAAAGCTATTTATGTATGCTATGTCAAACATAATTTTATTTTTCTTAGGCGTAAATTTTATGGCATTGGAAAGTAAGTTACTTATAATTTGAGATATTCTCATCCAATCTCCATGCAAAGCAATCCGTGCACTTTTACTTATAGTAGCTATAAAATGTAATTCTGCATTTTTTATTTGTATTTCAAATTTTTCTAAAAGTTTTTCAACTTTTGCATCTACTCTAAAATCTAAACATTCTAAAGCAAACTTACCATTTTGCAATTTTGAAAGGTCTAAAATATCATTTATCAAATGTACTAATGTAGTAGAACTTTCCATAATATTCTTTAAATACTTTACTTGTTTCTCGTCTTTAATTTGTCGGAGTAAAATTGAAGAAAATCCGTTTATCGAATTTAACGGTGTTCTTAGCTCATGAGACATATTTGCAAGAAACTCATTTTTCACTTTATTTGCAGTTATTGCCGAATTTCGGCTATTAATTAGCTCTGTAACCTCATACTGAATACTAATGTATTCATATATAACACCATCAACATTTGTAAAAGGCATAATTATTGTATCTACATAGTAGGATGATCCATCTTTTTTAGAGTTTTTAAGAGTAGATTTAAAAGTATTCTTCTCTCGTATTGTCGTCCATATTGTTTTAAATACATCAGCATTCGTATCTGAATGTCCAATTACTGTATGCTTCTTACCAAGAAGCTCTTCTCTTTTATACCCAGTTACATCGCAAAAGGCATCATTTACATACGTCATTTTTCCATATAAATCTGTTTTTGAGACAATAACACTTTCATTAAGCGCATTAAAAAAATGCTCGAGTTCATTTTTTACTTTATTCATTTCTATCGAAGTTAGCACTTCTCTTGAGTACGCATAAAGACCAAAAATGATAAGAAAAGCAGTTACTAAAAATAAAATACTTATAATAGAGTCTCTCTCAGACTGGAGTTTATTTAAATGTTTTGATGTATGTAATGTAACACGATTTAAATCAGATACAAAATCATTTTCTTGAAGTTTTTTATGTAAAGCCATTAAGTTTTTTTGTTTTTTATAAATTAATTTCAGGTGCCTATTTAAGACTTCGTCAATAGAATTTTCAAAAGTAAATTGCGACATTGCATCAATGTTATTTGTAATACTTAAATGCATAACATTAAAAAGATACTGCATAAGCTTTGTGTCTAAAACTGTTGTATCTTCTTGTAAGACATAGGTATTATAACTTTTACTAAGCCAAAGTCTTGAGTTTTTTACAAGCGCATTATCTGTTTTAATATCCTCATAAACATACTCTAACACGGTACGCTTTCTCTTTATTTCTTTCACAAGAGCAACAAGTTTTTTATCTTCCACTTCAAGGAGTAACTCAACATAAAATTCAAATCTTTGTTTGAACTTTTGATCTACTTCAACTATATTGTCGTAGTTAATTTTTTTATCAATAGAGCTACTATTTAAAGTTTGTTCTATCGATAAAACTTCAATTTCATGCGTTAACTGTTTCACATCCATATAAAAATTTATACTCTTTGAAATGTCATAATTTCTATATACAAAAAATAAAAGTACAAAAATTAAAAAAAGAAAAATTGGAAAAGTTACGCTGTACTTTTTCATTTTACTTCCTCTAAAATAGCTGGTGTCTCACCAGTTAATGTTTTTAAAAATGCTTCAATATCTCTATCTTGTGCATCTGCTCCTACTATACCAAGTTGGTGTTCTTTCATGTCTGCTATTATTTCTAAAAGTGTGTTTAAACTGCCATCATGTAAATAAGGTGCGGTAAGTGCAATATTTCTTAGTGTTGGTACTTTGAGAACGTCTCTATCGCGTTCACGACCTGTTACATGAACACGTCCACCTATAACTTCTTCATAAGGAAGCATAATGCCAAATTTTTGGTACATGTTACCGCCAATATTAACACCATTATGGCACGATATACAGCCTAATTCTTTGAATCTTGTATAACCTCTTTTCTCTTGTTCATTTAAAGCCTTGCTATCGCCTCTTAAATATTTATCAAAACGAGAATGAGGCGTTGTTAATGCTTTTTCAAATTCTGCAATTACGCTCGAAATCGTATCTTTTGTAATACCCTCTTCGAAGAGCTTTTTAAATTCTTTTTTATAAGAAGAAGCATTCAGTTTAGCAATAAGCTCTTCTATACTGCTTCCAAGTTCCATAGGGTTGATAACGGGGGCTAAAGCTTGTTCATGAAGGTTTTTTGCTCTTCCATCCCAAAACTGAGAAAAGTTAAACCTTGCATTTAAAACAGTAGGAGTATTGACTGAGGTTTTTGTCCCATTTATGCCAACAGAAAAACTTTGTGTATCTGCTCCACTGCCTGGGAGTTGGTGGCATGTCACACAGGCAAGTGTGCCATCTTGAGAGAGAATTGTATCAAAAAAAAGTTTTTTACCTAAGCTTGCTTTGTCTTTTTCATAAAAAATATTTAAGGGTATCGGCGTAATTTCATCTTTAGCATATATATTCAAACTTATAAAAAGTATAAGAAACATTTTAAACATTAAAACTCCAGGTATTTTAAATAATTATATCATAAATGTTAAAAAATAATATCTTCCAACTCTTAAAACTCCAGCAATGAGTATAAAATAAAGAAACTTTAAGCGTAAAACTCCTGCTACTAAAGTGAGGGGATCACCTATAATGGGTAGCCACGAAAGAAGTAAAGCCAAATAGCCATACCGGTAGCCAAACAAAAGTGACTTTCTTCCAGTTTTTGATTTTTTTAATCTTTGTTTTGTTTTGAAGTAAAATAAAGAGCCTAAAAAATAGTTCAAGATGATGGCAAAAACATTGCCACTAGAGGCAAAAAATAAAGCGTTCACATGTGGCATTCCACTCTCAAGTGCAATGAGAAATACAACTTCAGAGCTAAAGGGAAGAATAGTAGCCGCAAGAAAAGCAGAAATAAATAAAGCAAATTCTTCTAGCATATATTCACTTTAAATAAAAAGATACATTCTAGTCTAAAGATTTAATGTTATCAATCGTTGCTGCGATTAAACGCTCTCTAGCTTCTACAGATGTCCATGCAATATGTGGTGTAATATAAAGGTTTTCTTTATTCTCCACATTTAAGAATGCATGATTTTGAAGCATTGGTTCTTTTGTTAAAACATCAAGACCAAAAGAGATATTTTTCGTATCTATAATTTTTGCAATAGCATCTTCATTTACAATTCCACCACGACCAAGGTTTAAAACAGTAGCTCCATCTTTACATGTGAGAAGTTGTTCATAGTCTAAAAGATTATTCGTTCTATCGTTTAATGGAGCATGAATAGTAATAATATCACATGTTAGTAAAAGCTCCTCTAGATTTTGTCTTTGGAAATCATCAGTCCGGTTCACTCCACTTGTAGAGTAGTAAGATACATGTGCGCCAAAAGCTTTAGCAATATTGGCCACACCACGACCGATACTTCCTAAACCTATAATCCCCCACTTTTTTTCCTTTATTTCAAAAAAAGGCTGTGAAACATCTGTAAAAATTGGACTTCGTGAGTACGTTCCATCTTTAACAACTTCATCGTAGTAACGTGAATGCCCCATAAGGTAAAAAAGCATTGAAAAGGTGTGTTGTATTACAGAATCAGTCGAATACCCTGCAACATTTTTCACTTCTATGTTTTGTTTTTTTGCAGCTTCTAGGTTCACGTTGTTCATACCAGTAGCTGCAACACAGATAAGTTTTAAATTTCCACATGCTAGCATGTGGGAATCACTTATAACTACCTTATTTGTTACAATAACATCTGCATGAAGTATACGTTCTTGTGTTTGTGCAACGGAAGTTGTTTTGTAAAGAGTAACTTCACCTAAGTCATTTAAAGCACTTAGGTTCGTTGCACCAAATGTAAGGGTATCAAGTAAGACTATTTGTAACTTAGGCATCTTTAATTTTTCCGATTAAGTCGCGTGCTTTTTCTAAGGCCTTCTCTACCTCATCGTAAACAAGAGCAACGCACAAACGACGTCCCACATGTGCTTCTGGTTTTGAGAATACACGAACATAAGAGTTATCTGAAAATAAAGAATCATCAACATCAATAACAGGAGCGCAATTATGTAACTCTGTTTTATAGGCAGCTGATGCACCTGAACCATAAAATGTAAAACCTAAAGGAAGACCTAAAACAGCACGTAAATGCAAGGCAAATTCACTTTGACTTTGCGTAATGAGTGTAACCATACCCGTGTCATGTGGACGAGGAGAAAGCTCAGAAAAATACACCTCATCACCCTTAATAAAAAGCTCAACACCAAAAAGACCCTGCCCACCAAGACCATCCGTTACAGTTTTAGCCATAGTCTGCGCTTTTTTAAGAGCAACTTCACTCATAGCCATTGGTTGCCATGAAAAAACATAATCGCCATCACGTTGTTCATGTCCGATAGGCTCACAAAAAACTGTCTCTTTCCCATTTCTAACCGTTAAAATCGTGATTTCATAATCAAAGTCTACAAAAGCTTCTACGATTAACTCACTGGCATCACCCCGAGCTTCTTTAGCCACTTCCCAAGAAGCAGGAATGTCACTTTCACTTTTAACAACGGACTGTCCATGACCTGACGAAGACATAACAGGTTTAATCACACATGGGAAGCCTAATTCTTTTGCCGCTTCAAGCATTCCTTTTTCCGTAGTTACAAACTTATAAGGTCCTGTTTTTAAACCTAACTCTTCTGCAGCAAATGTACGAATATTTTTACGGTTCATAGTTTTACTAACAGCCTCAGCATTAGGAATAACATTAAACCCCTCTTTTTCAGCTTCAAACAAAGCATCAATAGAAATAGCTTCAATTTCTGGCAAGATATAATCAGGTTTTTCAAACCGAATAACCTCTAAAAGCGCTTCTTTATCTTGCATATTTATAACATGTGAACGGTGCGCAACTGAAGATGCAGGAGCATGTGCATAACGGTCAACAGCAATAGTTTCAAGACCTAGACGCTGTGCTTCGATGATAACTTCACGACCAAGTTCACCAGAACCAAGTAACATAATTTTTTGAGAGTTTGACTTAAGGGGAGCGGAGAATAGCATGTGGGAATTCCTTCATTTATAGTGAAGGAATTATATCGTAAAAGTATTTAGTGTTTTTTTGGAGTGTTTTTTTTACCTTCTAAATAGCCTAAGGTAAACATAATTGCAGCACCAATAAGTGCTAATCCTGACATAATTTGTGCTATTTCATCCATTTCTTTTTTCCCTTTTAAGTGCATAATAATAAAAACCTGCACTTAATATATAGAGCATTATTATAGCAAAAAAACCATTTATCCAATTATCTGCTTTAAAAAAGACTAAAATAGAAAAAAGGTTTGCAAAGGTAATAAGACCCTTTGCTACTTCTTTTAAATACTCACTCATCTAGTTTTTAAGACCTATAAGCGTTTGTAGTAATTGGTCAGATGTAGTAATCGTTTTACCATTCGCTTGGAAACCACGTTGAATGATAATGAGCTGGGTAAGCGCTCGTGAGAGGTCAACATTTGATGCTTCAAGAGCAGAGGACTGAATAAATCCACGTCCTGAAGTTGCAGCTGTTCCGATAATAGGATCACCTGAGTTTGCTGATTGTACAAAAATATTTCCACCCTCAGTTCCAAGACCCTCATTATTTGTAAATTTAGCCATACCGATTTGAGCTAAACCAAAAGAACGACCATTACTAAATGAACCAATTAATGTACCAGATTGATCGATTCTAATTCCAACTAAATCTCCACCAGTAAAACCATCTTGTGAAATACCTGAAGTTGAAGAAACACTATCAAAACTTGTCATACCATCAAAAGCGTTTGCAGTACCAAAACTAAGGTTGACTTGTTGGTCAGGTGCAGAACCATTGTTACCACTAAAAGATAAAGTCGCTGGATTATACGTAGCTAATGAACCATCGTTATTAAAACGAATAGAACCAGTTTTTTCATATGTTGGAGCAAGCGTATCAATTGTGGCAGGTTGCGGAACTGTAATTGTCATATCCCATGTACTTCCCGTTGTTACATCTAATGCTGTTTTTCTAAATTCTGTTCTTAAAGTATGTTTCGAACCTAATGAATCAAAAATATCTATAGAACTTGAATGTGTTGCCGCATTAAAGCTTTGTGAAAAAGCCTTACCAGTTGAACCAGTAGCTAAAACTGCATTCATTGCTTCGAGGTTTCTCGTAAAACGTACATTTTCTGTAATATTTAATGCTGTTGAAGAAAATGCTGTAATCTTAAGGTTTACATCATAATCATCAGGACCAGTTCCTGAATTTTGAATCAAAAATTTACCTTTAGCATCAACTTCAATACTAATTGCATTATCAAAATTTGCATCTTGTGTTGCTGCTGGAATGGATGCACCGGTAATAGCTGATTTACCTACATTATTTACAACAACAGTAGCAACAGAGCTACTTGCATTTGAAAATGTTAATGTACCCCCAGCATAAGAAGCAGTTACACCCGGGATACTAGCGGCATTAATTGTATTTGCGTATAAAATACCGAGTTCATCTTGTGTTTGAAAAACTATAGCTGCTGTTGCTATAACTCCTGTCCCTGTTCCTGCATCATTTATAGCTATAGAAATGTCTGCAACATCCGTATTAGCTGTTGAAGAAGTAAAAGACACTACCCCTCCAGTTGCAACCGAACCTGTTGAAGCATAGCCAGTTAAAGTACCTGCTGTAAATGTTCCTCCGGTAGGAATAGGAGCAGTAACTGATGTAGTTCCCGCTGCTAAATTATCAAAAGCTTCTGAAACTTGGGTAGCAGTCATCCCACCAACTCCAGCTGTAAGTTCTAAACCGCCGACAGTTAAAGTATCTCCAGCAGCAAGAAGGCCAAATGTAACTGCATGTTCTTCAAATACATTAGCAGTTACATTTATTCCTGCAACATCTATATTTAAAAAGTCATTTACGGCTCCTGTCCCTCCCGTAGCTAAAACAGTAGAAAATACTGAAACATCAGGCGTTAAACCATTGTTATTTCTTGCTTCAACTTCCATTGCATAACGCAAGTCTGCTATAGTTGTAAACTTTTTATCAGCACCTGCTGTTGAGGCTGTTGAGGCTGAGTCATACGTATACTTATATGCTGTTGTTGGTGAACCACTTGTTATACCACTTGCATCACCAGCATTTTTTGTTACTCTAATATTGTGAGAAGCTGTTGCAAGACCATTGTCATTTGACAAATCAATATATGCAACTCCTCCTGTTATACGGACAGTTGCTTGAACACCAGTTATAGCACTTTGTGCGTTAATAGCTCCTGCAAAAGTTTGAGCATTCTGTGTAGCTGTTTGCGCGGTTGGTGTTGTTGTTGGAGACGTTATCTTAACAATTTGCGTACTTCCATCGTCTAAAGTAAATGTTAAATCAAGATCTTGTGCATTACCCGCTGTTGTTGCTACGGTAGCAGTATGTTGGGTTGTCCTAAACGAAGCCCAAACTCCTTGACCATTTTGCAGAGCAAAGGACTCTCCAGTTTCATTAAACATAACACCTACATTACCAGATGCAATTGCATTTCCATTACTATCTGTGGCTGTTGTTGCTACTGGAGGATAAGTAGTAGTTGAAGAGCTTGCAACTGCATATGCAGCAGAAAAACTCTCAACCAATGGACCAGAATTTAAGTTTGCTTTTACAACTACTTCTGTACTTGGTTGGGCTGGTGTTGTGAGTCCTGGGGGAATGTTAATATTTACGATTGGAGCAGTTGAATCAACTTTTCCTGTGGTTTTATCACGCAACCAACCCTGCGTTACAAAACCATTATTATCAACAAAGTTTCCACCAGCATCAAACTTAAAATCACCTGCTCTTGTATATTTATATGTGTTACCACCATCTGGTGATACTATAAAAAAACCATCACCTTGGATTGCCACATCTGTATTTTTGTCTGAATTTTGTACTGAACCTTGAGAAAAAATTCGGGTCATTGAACTAATAGTTGATCCAAGACCAACCTGAACAGCATTTTTACCACCTAAAGATCCTTGGGGTGCAGTTGCAATAGCCTTTGTTTGTGCTAAAAGGTCTGAGAAGTTTGCACGTGAGTATTTATAACCTACCGTGTTAACATTTGCAATATTATTTGATTCTACATCCATTGCAACTTGGTGTGATTGTAGTCCAGAAACTCCGGAGAAAAGTGATTTTAACATTTTAGATCCTTTATGTAAGAGAACTATTTTCTCTTAATTTGGCTTATCCACTTATGTTTTATTTTAAAGGTAAAGTGCCCTTCTGAGAGCTACTTCAACATAGAGTGTGTTGTACTTTATAATTACTTATAATAAAGCATCTTATGTTCCAACTTTTTTAGGCATCCATGTTAAGGGCTTTTTGCATCATTTGGTCGGCTGTTGTCACTGATTTTGAATTCGCATCAAAAGCTCTTTGTAAAATAATGAGTTCCGTAAGACCATACGACATCTCTATGTTCGAGCTTTCTAATACAAAGTTTGAAATATCACTTCCTACAATAAACTCACCTGCAGCATCCTTATAAAAAAGAGGCTCGCCGCTGTTTTGTGTTTCTTGAAACTTTGTTCCACTAACACGATTGAGTCCTTGGTCATTTTGAAAATGGTATACTGCAAGTTGCCCTACACTACTTTGTTCTCCATTTGAAAAGGTTGCGATAACTTCACCATTTTTATTAATCGTATAACCCTCTAGTGAACCACCAATTGTACCATCTGCTACACTCGAGGATGTAATATCATTATTACTCAAAGCTACAATACCATCAAAACCAGAACCTACATCGATTTTTATTTCTGAACCGTTGTTATCTATAGTTGTTAATGTACTTGAAATCAAACTTCCATCTGAAGCAAAATTCATAACACCATTTTTCGTATCAAAAATCGTATTTCCATCAAGCGTCTCTGTTGTTGCAACTACATCCCACTGACTTCCAGGTAAAACCTGAGGAACACTTTGATTCAAAGTTAATTTTAAATGGTTTTTATTATTAGCCCCGTCCACAACACCAGCACCTATAGTACGCGTTACATTCTCAGAACCAATATTTCCTATAAACTTTGTATTTTTTGTAGGCTCGGGAGGAAAGGCTAAGGTTTTTGGAAAACGTAGTTTTTCCTGTGCCCCAGGAGCTGCTAGTTTTATATCTGCTAATTTTTTTGTTAAAACATCATTTTCAATATTACCGCCAAGTGTTCCAAGGACATAATACCCGTCGGCTGTAACAAGGTCATTGTTTGAATCAAAATGAAAACTACCATCACGAGTATAGACTGTGTTATTGTTTCCAGTAACACCAAACCAACCCTCACCTTGAATAGCTAAATCAGTGCTTCTATCTGTTAGCTGTAATGCACCCTGACTCTCACTCATTTTTGTAGCTTGCAGTCTCGATCCAACGCCAACAGTATTTGAAGAACTAGAAGCTGTTGTATTTAATGAGGACTCAAAAAGTGATGCAAATTCATACTCTGAGCCACGAAAACCAACTGTACTTATATTTGCTAGGTTGTCTGCTACAATATCAATTCCTGACTGATTACTTCGAATACCTGAAATTCCTGTATAAAATGCTTGAGTCATCATAATAAACTCCTTATTACTTTAGTAAACTTCTTTTACGTTCTCTAATGGAACATAATTCGAACCTACTTTAACTAAAGTGTTACCACCATCAAATCGAACTGATTCTATAGGATAAGCACCAAGTCGTGTTGTGAGAGCTGCTCCATCAGGGTTTGTGTATCTTCCATTCACATGATAAATTCCAGCTTCAGCTGCAACCCCTGCGCTATCTGAACCATCCCATGTGAACTGATACACACCAGATGGATTTGTTCCGACATCTAAAGTTTTAATCGTATTACCATCCGTATCCGTAATATCTATAGTACCTTGCTCTATAGCTTCTGGAAAGTAAACTTCAAAGGTGCTTGAGATACCTTTGTCTAAGGCAATAGCATCACTACCTAAGTCCGCTGTTTTTCCAATAGCTGAAATAGTTCCAAACTGCTGCGAGGAACCCAAAGACTTCGCTAAATCTTCAAGTGCTTTGTTTGTATTTGCTGCTGACTCTAAGGTTGCAAGTTGTGATGTTTGACTTAAAATTTGTTCCGTTTCAGTCGGTGCAGTAGGATCTTGATGCTGTAACTGTACTAAAAGAAGTTGTAAAAAATCGTCTTTGCCTAAGATTCCATTTGGATTCTCGTTTGAAACTGAGGTAGCTGCTGCTAAAGATGAAGTATCTGTTGTTGATGAAATTGACATAATGTATCCTTTTTAGATGTAGTTAGGAACTACAATTTCTAAAGAGCTTAAAATCTCTTCATTTTGCTCTTCATTTTCAAAATAGTCGTATTCTTCTTTAGCCTGTCTCTCTTGTTGAGGGTTTCGCTGTTGATGAGAAGAACCTTGGTCGCTATTTTGTGAACTGTTATTAAAATTTAATGTAGCATTTTGTATTCCATTATTATTTAACTGTGTTCGTAACTCACTTGCATTGATTGCTAAAGTATTTATGGCTGCCGTATTTGCGCTAATATTCACATGTAGATTTTTACCCCGTGAAACTATCGTAATATCTACCTCACCCATTTTTGCAGGATTAAGCTGTACTTTAATCCGTGTAAAGGGAGATTTATAATCTTCTATAGCAGTTTTTACATCTTGAGATAAATATTTTACCATCTGTTTTGCTTCATTAAGTTTTACTTCAAAACTATCCGCTTTATGTGTTGTTAAACCATCTATCTTAGAAGTTGACTCTTCTATATCTCCATGAAGAAGTTGTTCAAGTGACTTTGTCGTTTCTGATTTTGCCTCAGGAGCTATAACTCTTGCAGTAGCTACTGCAAAGTCTGCTGTCATTGCATTTCCTGATTTATTTGGTTTCTCTCCACGAAGTAAAAGCTTTAAAGTTTCATCTGCTTTTGTTTTAGGTGTTTTTTCTTCTATTTTAAATTGCTTTGTTTGAACGAACTGTTGCGTAGTCTGGTCTACTCTTTCTTGTGCTTTGAAAAGTGGAGTAGCTTTTAACTCTTTGAGTATTTCGGGTTTCGTATCTTTTACTTTTAAGTCTTGGCTAAGGGCATCATCTATTTGTGCCTTCGTTTCTTTCATTTTTAGCTGTTTCTCATCAAGCGCAGGTTTTGTATTAAATTTATTGTCTTTAACAATTCCTGTATCAAGAAAATCACTAACATCTATTTTTTTACCTGATGCTTGAACCTCTTCTAAGGTTATTTTACTTACATCAACTCCGAAGGTCTTCGCCATGGTAGCCAGACCTTTTAAGGTTTGCGGTAACTCTTTCATTTGAGATTTTAAATAAGCATCACTATTCAAAATTTTATTTTTTAAGAATGTTTTTGCATCTGCTATAAGTGTTTTTACTTCTACTATACTTAGGTTTTGTATAGTATTTGCGTTGAGTACTAAGAGTTCACTTTTTTCACCTTTAGTTATAGTTAAAGGGTCATTACTTAAAAGTGAGGCAAAAGTTGCTTTTGGTTTTTTTTCCTCAGTTAAGGCAAGAACAAAAGCACCATTTTGAATAGGCTTGTCATCTTTTGCTCCCTTCATTCCACGTAAAAGATCTGAAAATGATGTAGTAGGTTCATTTTCACCAAGAGATAGCGTACTTGGAGATGATGCCTTTGGTTCGGCTTTTACATCTAATGAAATCATCTTGCTCTCCTTAATTTCCTTCTATTACATAGAAAGGATTTTTCAAAAGAAAGCATTTAGTATTCCAAGAGTATACGTTAAATTACTTTAGCAAACCTATCAAGACAATTCAAGTCATCTTTATAAAATAAACTCACACTATCTTGCATTGTCCCAAGAAGCTCTTCTGGAGTTTCTCCATCAACAGGATACGAAAGCATAAAAGAATTTAAAAATTTTGCATAAAACTCATCAAACATTTTCTTTACAATGTCTGCACCGTATTTATCTGTGTAAGGCAGTACAAAAAAGTAATCACCTTTGTCATTGACAATAGAGTCTGATGTACGCAATATCTCACCTAAAGAACTTTCAATGACTTCATCGCTAATACCTGCTAAATTACAATAAAGTAGTGTGAAACTCTCAGCGCGGTTTTCATCAAGTCTATCAGATATACCCATATTAAGAGCAAGAAGCTGTTTAAAATCTGTAAATGAAAAATGTATACCTGCCATACTTTTTATCCTTACTATAGTTTAAAGTTAGACTTAGTATACAAAAAACTTATAAAATAAGAAAGACTTCTGCCTTTTAGCATTGAAGGAATACAAAAATTGTAACTTCTTCACCATTATATTTTTTGCTAGAATCGAACTATCTTTCAAATGCTACGAGTTCACCTCGTCTTAATTTCGCAATTTTACCACGAAATTTACGAATATAAAATGCTTTTTCTTCAAAGGGCATATGCGTTTGTAAATGAATCTTTTTTAATTCTCGTTCATAATATTTCATTAAAAATAGTAGTAGTTCATCCCTTAAAGCATCTTCATTTTCTAAAACATGAATTGTTTCATCAACTATAATAGCCATTAATTCAGGCGCATCTGTATGTCCATTGAGAGCTAAATGCAATTCATTTGAATGAAACATAAATAAAGAAGCATCTAAAACATCTAAAATTTGATTCACTAAATGTGGCTTTTCGATAACTGTTTTAACGAGTGAGAGTTCCCACATGTCCTTATGGCTATTTTTTTGTATTCGTGGAGAAGCTGTATTGTGAGGAGAACTTCCACTCACTTTTAGAAGTGATGGGCTAACTCCAAGACCACCCAAACGTGAGGCAAGGTATGTTTTATACTCTTCTTGAAGTAAAGGAGAGAGCGTTTTTAAATATGCTAGACCCTCTTGCATACATGATTCTTTTTGCTTAGGATCTCGTAAATCATAAAGTGCAAGTATTTCATCTAAAACAAACTCTATAAAAGGTTTTGTTTGTCTAAACATTCTTGCTAACTCTTCAATCGCTCCATTTTTTACCATATCTGCAGGGTCAAGTCCATCACTAAAAATAACTACGCCACCACTAAAACCACCTGCACTTAAAAGTCTTGAGGCTTTAAGTGCAGCTGCTCTACCAGCTTTATCGCCATCATATGCCATAACAACACGAGGTTCACCCTTACGTAGTAAAGGTAAATGTTCTACTGTCAGGGCTGTTCCTAATGTTGCCACTGCGTTAGTAAAACCAGCTTGGTGTAACATAATAACATCGAGATAACCCTCTGTTATTATGATTTCATTTTGTTTGTGGAGTGACTGTCTTGCATGGTGGTACGCGTACAGCAATCGAGACTTATTAAAAAATGGTGTTTCAGGTGAGTTTACATACTTCGCTTGATGCCCTGTTATAGTTCTTCCACCAAAACCAACTAAAGAACCATTCGTAGAATGAATAGGAAAAGTAATTCGCGCAACAAAACGAGCAAAATTACGACCACTATCAAAGCCTACAACACCCATTTCAACAGCTTCATTCATCGTAAACATTTGTGATTTTATATAGTTAATAGTTCCATAAGAATCAGGGGCATACCCTATTCCAAATTTCTCAACACTACTCTCATAAATACCACGTTCTTTTACATACGTGTTTGCAGTTTGTTTTGAGGGAAGTAAGCTTTGGTACCACTCTTGGAGTTTGTCCATAACTTGTGAGCGAGGTTTATTGTGTTTGTTATCTGTATAACCAAGAGTGAAGTTATACATTTCAGCAAGTTTTTCTAATGCTTCTGGATAATTTAATTTTTCATACTCCATAACAAACTTAACACTATCACCGCCAGCAGAACATCCAAAACAGTGGTAAATCTGTTTTTGTGGACTCACTACAAAGGAGGGAGATTTTTCATCATGAAAAGGACAAGGTGACTTGTAGTTTACTCCAGCTTTTTTTAACTCCACATAAGAGCCTACAACATCAACAACATCAAGGCGTGCTTTTAAGGCTTCAATAGAATCTTGGGTAATCATAAAAAGATTATAGCTATAAAAGTCTTATGGAATACAAGGAACATATAAATATACTCTAACTTGCAATAAAGAGTTATTAAAACATAAAAAATTGCTATAATACATTAGAATAAAAAATCACAATAACAATTGCCCCTATTGCATAGTGATGGGGGGGGGGAAATCATGATGAGTTTAAAATTAAAGTTAGGTTTATTTATTACACTTTTATTTAGTGCTGCTATTAGTAATGCTATTTTTACTTTTGTATTAGAGGGATATTCTGATAAAAAGTTACATTGGGTAGCACATACCCATGAAGTTATGCTAAAAACACAAAACTATCTAGGCTCACTCAAAGACACTGAAACAGGACAAAGAGGGTATCTTCTTACTAAAGATATAAACTACTTAGAACCTTATCATAGAGGAGTTATTAATGCAGAAGAAAGTTTTAAAGAGCTTACCTTACTTACTTCTGATAACCCCATTCAACAAAAACGCTTGAAAAAAATCGAAACTTCTATGCATTTAAAATTTGCTGAACTTAAAACAACTATCGAACTTGCACAAAGTGGTGAAAAAGGTCACACCAAAGCCTTGGAAATTGTTAAGGAAAATCAAGGGAAATACATCATGGATGATATACGCCGTGAGCTTTCTAAATTTAGAACGACTGAGTCCCTCTTACTTGAAGTAAGAAAAGGTGATTTTAGGGAACAAAAAGCTTCTCTAACTACACTTATAGCTATTGAAATACTTTTCTTTCTTTTCCTTGCCTTTATAACATATGCATTTTTAAATAGAAATCTTTTTGAACCACTTGACATACTCCTTAAAGGAACCCAA
>NZ_JAEMVA010000023.1 GCF_029215955.1 Sulfurimonas sp. SAG-AH-194-I05 | reverse complement strand
GCAAAAAAATGAATACAGAAATGGATGCCCTCATTACTTTTTTTGAAAAAGATTTAAATGCTTAATACAAATATTCGCTTTCATGTAATTTTATTTTTTACAATTATAGGTATTTTTATTGTTGATCAAAATATAAAAATGCTTTTTGTAGATGGTTTTCGCTACTACACAGAGTGCATAGACTTGATTTTGGTTTATAACCGCGGGGTTGCATTCTCTATGTTGGCTTTTTTACAAGACTGGTTAAAATATATTCAAATCGTTATGGTCATGGGTGTTTTAGGCTATATACTTCATACCAAAAAAATGTGTTATGCTTTTCCGGCTGGACTTCTTTTAGGTGGAGCTTTTTCAAATATTTATGACAGATTTATCCATGTGGGCGTTGTGGATATGGTTTACTGGCACTGTGGTTTTAATTTTGCAGTGTTTAATTTTGCTGATGTAATGATTGATATCGCAGTAGTGTGGTTTTTAGTTCTGAATTTTAAAGAACATTTGTGTGATAAATAGAGTGCATCTTCATTGCATTTGTGGCTTATCCATGTGAATATCCAGTCGTGGATAAGGAATAGAAATTCTTTTTTTATAAAACCACGAAGCTTAAAAGGACGCAATACAATGGTAAGAAAAGCCTATGTTATCTGTGTCCAAAATATGCTCCTGCAAAGTAATGAGAAGAAGTATGGCATAAATAACTTCTCATTACAAAAGCTAATTAAAAGCAGATTTTAGATAGTATTAGCCAAAATAATAGTAGTAAGAATACACTACTAAACAGAATAAAGGACATTGATGGAAATCAAGACAAACAAAATTAACGGTGCTAATGCTGAAATATCAGCAATAATCTCAATGGATGAGGTTAATGAAAAGATTGAAAAAATTGCAAAACAACTTGCAAAAACTACTACTGTTCAAGGTTTCCGTAAAGGTAAAGTTCCTGTTTCTATTGTTAAGAAACAATATGGTCAAAAACTCGTTGAAGATGCTGAAGCGGAAGCTTTACGTGAAGTTTTAAGTACAGGTTTAAAAGAAATGGATATTTCTAATGAGTCTTTAATTGGTGAGCCAAATATTTCTCAATTTGATAAATCAGATTCTAAAATAGAAGTAACAGTAAAAGTTGCAATGCGACCAGAAATAGACATGGGTGATTATGCTTCAATGGTAAAAGAATTTGATAAACCAGTTGTTGATGACGAAGCTGTTACGGCTAGAATTATTGAACTTGCACAAAATCAAGCGGAACTTGTAGATGTGAAAAGAAACCGTAAAATGAAAAGTGGCGATACTGCAATTATTGATTTTGAAGGTTCTGTTGATGGAAAAGTTTTTGATGGTGGAAAAGGTGAAGATTTTGCACTTGTTTTAGGATCAAACCAATTCATTCCTGGTTTTGAAGATCAACTGATCGGTGTAAAAAGAGACGAAGAAGTTATAATTAAAGTAACTTTCCCTGAAAACTACGGTGGAGACTTAGCTGGTAAAGATGCTGAATTCAAAGTAAAAGTTAATCAAATTAAAGTAAAAGAAGAAGTTGAGGTAAATGAAGAACTCGCTGCAAAAATGTTAGAAGGTCAAGAAGATAAATCTTTAGAAAGTTTAACAGCGCAGGTAAAAGTACAAATTGAAAACGAGGCTATTGCTAAACTTTATAATGATGATTTAAAACCAGCGTTATTAGAAAGCCTTGTTACAGGATTACAATTTGACTTACCTAACTTTGTAGTGGATCAAGAGATTGATATGGCACTTAACAAAGCTGCTGGTAGCATGAGTGAAGATGAAATTAAAGAGCTTCGTGAAAATGAAGATAAACTTACTGAATTACGTGAAACTTTTAGAGCTGACTCTGAAAAAAGTGTACGTGCTACTTTTATTATTGACTCTTTAGCATTAGCTGAAAACATTAAAGTTGAAGAGCAAGAAGTGATGCAAACTATTTATTACGAAGCAATGCAAACAGGTCAAGATCCTAAAGCCGCGTATGATAAGTACCAAGAAGCTGGATATATTCCTGCGATTCAAATGTCAATGGTTGAAGACAGAGTTTTAAGCTCACTTTTAAATGCAAAGATGAAAGAAGCGTAAGCAATGAGTTATATTCCTTATGTAGTTGAAAAAACTGGACGTGGTGAGAGATCGTATGATATTTTTTCTCGTTTACTTAAAGATAGAATAGTAATGTTAAGTGGAGAAGTAAACGACCAAGTTGCATCTACTATAGTTGCACAATTTTTATTTCTTGAAGCTGAAGATCCAGAAAAAGATATTTTCTTTTACATCAACTCTCCCGGTGGAGTGGTGACTGCGGGTATGGCGATTTTTGATACTATGAATTATATTCGTCCTGATGTTGCGACGATTTGTATAGGTCAAGCAGCGTCTATGGGTGCTTTTTTACTCTCATCAGGTGAAAAAGGTAAGCGTTATGCTCTTCCACATGCTAGAATTATGATGCACCAACCTTCAGGTGGCGCACAAGGTCAAGCATCAGATATCGTAATTCAAGCAGAAGAAATTGTAAGAATGAAAAAAGAACTCAATGCAATTTTAGCAAAGAATACAGGACAATCTTTTAAGACTGTAGAGAAAGATACCGATCGCGATAACTTTTTAAGTGCTAAAGAGGCACTTGATTATGGTGTTATTGATGAAGTTTTAGTTAAGAACAATAAAGACTAAGGAATTAAGATGGCAGGTACATTAAGAAGTAGAAATCGCCGTACAATTAGTGAAGATAGCATGGACTCAATGCCTCCTTCATCACATAGTACATCTTCAGCACATGGGGACCCTCTTGATATGGATAATCCAAGTAGTGATTTAGAGATTTACTCTAAGGAGGTTCTTGCTTCTTTAATTAATGATAACCTTCCACCTACTCCAAATAACTTTTCGCTTTATTTCGATAGACTTTTAGAGAATAAAGATGAAGCTTTACGAAAGCAAATAGTATCAATGTTAGAACTCGAAGAGAGCAATGATGCAGAGAGCACAATAGAGCTAGAACATAGTTTAAAGCAAGGTTTTGCTTCTATAAAAAGTATTTTAGGAACTACTGCAAACTTATACAAAAATATGAGTTTAATGACTAAAATACTTGACAAACGTAGAAAAGAACTCGATATAAATACTAGCTCTACTGCAACTATAGCATCAGCACTTAATAATGACATTAGCAAACTAACTGCTGTTGTGAAAAAGCAAAGCTCTCATATGAAAACTTTGTATGATGAAACTGCAAGTATTGTGAAGAATGTAGAAAATGAAACAATTTTTGATAATAAATTTGGTGTTTATAATAAAAGGTATTTATTATCAAAAGTTGAAAAAGAAGTTAAATTAGTTCAAGAGTTTAAACATAACAGTAGTCTTATAATGATTGAACTTTCGCGTGATCTTAAAGCATCAATAAGTAATGAAAAAGCGCTTATGCTGATGACGCGAACTATAGCGAGACTTCTGCTAAAAACTTCACGACGTAGTGATACTGTTGCGCATTATGGAAATGGTATATTTTCAATGCTGTTGAAACATACCGATATAGAAAGTGCTAAAAAAGCAAGTGATCGATTATGCTATCTTGTTTCAAACTCAAACTTCTTTTTAGCTGACCGTGAGATACAGTTACAAATTTCTATAGGTATTACAGATATTGACCCTGATTATAGTGTTGATGAAATTCTTGTTTGTGCTATGAATGGTATAGATAAAGCATATGAATCAACAGATACTGATTATGCTGTTGCTACAAAGAAATAGATTCCCTTGCATTTAAAAATATTAGAATATCCAGATAAAACTTTACGGGAAAAGTCAGTTGCCGTAGAAAAATTTGATGCGCTTCTTCACAATATGCTTGATGCAATGTACCCTCTCATGATACAGACAAATGGAATAGGTTTAGCTGGTATTCAAGTAGGTATTACGAAACGAATTCTTTTGTTAAATATTCCTGATGAAGATGGGGAGCAACCAAAAGAGAATTTAATCGAGATGATTAATCCTGTTATTTCCAATAAAAAAGGGGAAACTACCTATCAAGAAGGTTGTCTGAGTGTCCCTAGTTTTTATGAAGATATTAATCGTTTTGAGAGCATTAGCGTTAATTACCAAGACAGAGATGGTAACACTACGTTCTTAGAAGCTGATGGACTGTTAAGTATTGCTATTCAGCATGAACATGATCATTTAGAAGGGATTTTATTTATAGATAAACTTTCATCTTCAAGAAGAAGAAAGTTTGAAAAAGAGTATAAAAAAATGCTAAAAGAGAAAAAAACTTCTTAAAATAAATATTTCATTATGTCATATTATTAGGTAATATCTAAGGGAATAGGTATGATGATCTCTATACTATTTTGGAGTTAGCTATGAAAACAGTAAATTGCGCCACCTATGAAGGCTTAGATGCAAAGCTCGTGCATGTGGAATCAACTCTCACAAAGGGGCTTCCTTCTTTTAGTATCGTGGGAATGGCTTCAACGGCAATTACTGAAGCAAAAGAGCGCGTGAAATCAGCCTTACTTAGTAATGATTTTTCTTTTCCTCCTAAGAGAATAACTATAAATTTAGCACCAAGTGATGTAAAAAAAGAGGGTTCGCAGTTTGACCTAAGTATAGCCTTGCTTATTGCTCTTGATTCACTTGAAGACGATCTTAGCATGTGGACTGTATTTGGTGAACTAGGACTTGATGGTGCAGTAAAAGAGAATATACAGCTTTTTGCCCTCATGCTCTCTCTGGCAAATCAAAAACTTGTGCAAAAAGTGATTGTTCCACATGAAAGTTTACATAAACTTTCAAAAATACCAAATATAGAATTCTATGGAGTGAGAACACTCAATGAAGCCATTGTTCTATTAAAAAGTAAGGATACCATTTCTCCTTCTACATGTGAAAACAAAGATGCGTACCCTTTTTATGAATACAACAATGCAAAATATTTTTATTTAAAAGAATATACTGATGACTTTATCGATGTAAAAGGGCAAGAAGTTGCAAAAAGAGCTGCTTTAATCGCAGCATGTGGATTTCATAACATTATACTCGAGGGAAGCCCTGGTTGTGGTAAAAGTATGATTGCAAAAAGGTTACGATATATTTTACCCCCTATGGGAGAAGATGTCATTTTGGAAAAGGCAAAACTTCAAGCATTAGAGGGAATTGAACCTGACTTTAAGCCACATAGATTGATGCGTAATCCACATCACAGCTCGACCCAAGCGAGTATATTTGGAGGAGGGTCTTTTAAGTCTAAAATTGGTGAGATTGGTTTAGCACATCAGGGAATACTTTTTTTTGATGAATTACCACATTTCTCTAAGAATGTTTTAGAAGCATTACGTGAGCCATTAGAGGATGCAAAAATATGTATTTCACGTGTAAACTCTAAGGTAGTTTATCCAACTGATTTTCTTTTTATAGGGGCTATGAATCCTTGTCCATGTGGAAACTTACTCAATTCGTTTAAAGAGTGTAGGTGTAGTGATAGTGAAATTAAAAGATATAAAAATAAACTCTCAGACCCCTTTCTTGATAGAATGGATTTAAATGTAGTGATGCAAAATACAAATGCAAAGGATAGTTCTAGCTTTTCCTCAAAAGAGCTTCATAAAATAGTCGTTCAAACACATATTTTTATGCTAAAACGAGGGCAAAGTGTTTTTAATGCTAAAATTAAAGATACAGAAATAGATAGGTTTTGTGTATTAAACGAAGAAGCAAAAGAAGTATTGGATATGGCTATCCATAGGTTTGGTCTCTCTTTTAGAAGTATAAAGAAAGTTCAAAAGGTAAGTCGCACTATAGCCGACATTGATACAAGTGAAATGATAGAAAAAAAACATATTTTAGAAGCTTTAAGTTATAGAAAAAGGTAGGTTCAAATGAAAGTAGATTATAAGCTTCTTAAAAAATCAGCACAAAAATATACCTTGCTGTATGTAGAAGATGAAGCAGCATTACGGGAAATCACATCTGAGTACTTTACTGGTTTATTTCAAGAAGTTGTTATAGCAAAAGATGGAGAAGAAGCATTTTTATTTTATAACGAGTATTTTAAGATGAATGGAAAATACTTTGACATTGTAATTACAGATATTCAAATGCCAAATATGAACGGTATTACGTTAAGCCGAAAACTTATAACGCACAACAAAGAACAAAAGGTACTCATTGTTTCTGCTTACAATGAAACGAAATACTTTATAGAACTGATCAAAATTGGGGTGGCAGGTTTTATGCAAAAGCCACTCACGAGTGTTCAAATTCTTGATATTTTACTAGAAGTATGTTTGGAGTTAGATGCGAGTGAAGAACATGCAAACTATATACAACTCCCAGAAAATTTTCGTTGGAATAAAAAATGTAGTATTTTAGAAAAAAATAAAGAGCACGTTCTCTTAACAAAGAATGAGACACATTTATTAGGTTTTTTAGTAGCACATGTGGGACATATACTTAGTGATTTAGATATTTTTAACCTTATTTATAATGACGATATAGAAAAAGACTTTTCAAGCGATGCTATCAAAAGTCTCATTAAGCGTTTACGAAAAAAATTACCATCTGCTATACTCCTTACACATAAAAACCTAGGCTATTCTCTTCAAATAAACATATAATTTCACTTTTTTAGCTTTTTGACACTTTTTTGACACTTTTTATTGTTAAAGTATTCCCAATAAATCTCATTATAAAAGAGAAAATATGCAAACAAAAGAAATTATTTCCATAACGAAAAAACTACGTTTACTTTATGTAGAAGATGATGATGCATCAAGGGACGCTACATTAGAGCTCTTAGAGAATTTTTTTGATAGTATTTTTTTTGCAAGAGATGGGCAAGAGGGAATAAACCTTTTTAAAGAACATGAATTTGATATTGTTTTGAGTGATATAAACATGCCAAAAGTAACAGGTCTTGAAATGCTAGAACAGATTCGTTTCATCGATAAAGATATCCCTGTTTTATTCCTCTCAGCGCACAATACAAGTGATTATTTATCTGATGGTGTAGCTCTTGGTATAGATGGCTACCTTATGAAACCATTGAAGCTCAATAACTTACTTGTGGTGCTTGTGAAAATTTGTGAACGCATAGAATATAAACGCTTCGCTAAAGAGTACCAAAATACCTTAGAATTAGAAGTAAGTAAAAAAACACAGGAGCTCGATAAAAAACTTTATATTGATGAACTTACTGGTATCTTTAATCGCTATTCTTTTTTTGAGGATATAAAATCTGTTATTACACCTATAGTATTTATAGTAGACATAAATAAATTTAAAATCATTAACGAAATTTATGGATCAGAGGTTGGTTCCGTAGTTCTTAAAGAGTTTGCATTATTTTTAAAAGAGTTTACGCAAGACACGAGCTATAGAGTTTATAGACTCTCAGGTGATGAATTTATCATTAGAGATACGGTTGATTATATAGATCATGAAAAATATGAAAAAGATATGAAAAGGTTTTTTAATAGTATCCATGACTTTCATGTGCTGGTTGATGGTGAAAGTATATCTATTGAGGTTACTATTGGTATTTCTACATCACAAACAGATGCTTTTGAATGTGCGAAAATAGCACTTGATTATGCTAAAGCACGCAATAGACCTTATGAGATGTACTCTATGAGTATTGACAAAAGAAGTGAAGCACAAGATGCATTAGCATGGAAAGAGAGAACAAAGTCAGCTATAGAGGATGGACGTATAGTACCTGTCTATCAACCTATTGTAGATATACATGCAAATCCTGTGAAGTATGAAGCATTAATGCGTTTAAAAAATGAGGAAACAGGGGAACTTATAACACCTTTTTTCTTTTTAGATATAGCAATTAAAACTGGTTTATACAGTGCTCTATCTTCGCATATTATCTTTGAATCGCTTCATTTACTTGACACAAGTTCACATGTAATTAGTTTTAACTTTACCTATGGCGACATAAAAAATGAAACGCTTATTAATGAAATAGAGGCATTTTTGAAAATATCGCCAAACATAGGGAATCGGGCTGTATTTGAAATAGTTGAAAGTGAAAATATAGAGAGTTATGCTGATATTAAATACTTTATTAAAAAGTTTAGAAAGTATGGTGTTCGCTTTGCTATTGATGATTTTGGAAGTGGCTTTTCAAATTTTGAGTATATTTTAGAAATAGAACCTGACTACTTAAAAATAGATGGTTCTTTAGTGAAAAATATTGATATAGATGAAAAAGCACATATTTTAGTGAGTGCTATTGTTGGCTTTTCACATAAGCTTGGGATTAAGGTTATTGCTGAGTACGTACATTCTAAAGTGATCTTTGAGATGTTAAAAAAGCTTGATGTAGACGAATACCAAGGTTTTTATTTTTCTGAGCCACTTGAAAACATAAAAGAGATACAAAGATGAAAAACTGCACACTGTATTTTCTGCTTCTTCTTCTCTCCTTTGGAAATATTTCGGCTAAAGAATTGGATAAAGTTTCTTTACAACTCCTATGGCTCGACCAGTTTCAATTTGCTGGATACTACATGGCGAAAGAAAAAGGTTTCTATAAAAAGGCAGGTCTTGAGGTAGATTTTAAAAAATTTACAAATAATATTTCACCTATTGATGAGGTTATGGATGGGAAGGCTACTTTTGGTATTGGTAGGTCTTCTTTACTTATAGACCATGACAAAGGTGCTAAGATAGCCTTACTTTATGCTACTTTTCAATCATCACCTATGGTACTCCTTGCCCGTAAAGACTCAGGAATTACGTCGATTGAAGACTTTAAAACAAAGCGTATTATGTACACAGATGCTGTTGCTACGAGTGCTGCATTGTATGCAATGGAGAGTAAGTTTAATCTTAAAAAGAGTGATCTCATAGAGATTACACATACTTTTAATGTAGAGGATTTGATTAACAAAAAAACAGATTTAATGGCTTCTTATATTTCCAATGAACCTTTTTTAATGAAAGAGGCAGGAATTGCATCTGTTCTTTTTGATCCAAAAGAGTATGGTTTTAACTTTTATAGTGATTTTCTTTTTACAAGTACAAAAGAGTTACAAGAAAATGGGAAAAGAGTAGAAAAATTTGTAGAGGCATCTTTACGTGGGTGGAGGTATGCATTTGATAACATAGAAGAAACAGTAGAGATTATTTTAGCGAAATATAACCCTCAAAACAAATCAAAAAAAGCACTCATTTATGAAGCAAATGCTTTAAGAAAATTAGCATATTATAAAATAAACTTAGATGAACTCGGTCATATAGAGGCTAGTAAAATTCAAAGAATTCATGATATTTACAATGTAATGGGCTTGGTTAATAGGCCATTAGATGTTAAAAAATTGATTTATCATGAGCATGACTACACGAGTGTACATTTAAATGATGAAGAGATTCTTTATCTTGAGCAAAGTCAAGAGATTAGAATGTGTGTAGAGAAAGACCTTTTACCTTACGCAGCAATACAAAATAATATATTTGTAGGAATTGGTGCTGATTATATGAAGCTTATCTCAAAAAGTGTAGCAATGGAACTTACCGTGGTTCCAACAAATTCTTGGGAAGAATCTTTAGCCTATGTTAAAAATGCGACATGCGACATTGTGCCATTAGTTGAAGAAGAATCCAAGGGGGCACACCATTTACATTTTACAAAACCTTTATTAGAAGATGCAATTGTAATCGCTACAAAAAAAGATACAGCATTTATTACCGATATATATAATATACGTGAAAAAGTTTTTGGCGTACTAGAGGGGTGTTCTTATCGAGTATTTTTAGAAGAAAAATATCCACATATGAAGTTTATAAATGTTGCAAGTAACAAAGAGGGACTCAAAAAAGTTGTTCAAGAAAAAATATATGGATTTATCGGTGATATGGCTTCTGTTGTATACGCTATACAGCATTATAATAGTAAAAATTTAAAAATAAATAGTTCTTTCTTGATTAAAGCAAAAGTGAGTATAGGTGTACGTAAAGATGACAGGGTCTTGTTAAATATTTTAAATAAGGCTCTCAATAGAATTAGCGAACATAAAAAAAGAGAAATTTATAACAGTTGGGTAAGTGTTTTTTATGAAAAAGAGATAGATTATGTTCTGATAATGCAAATAATTGTTCTTTTTAGTCTCATTATTTTGACGATAAGTTACTTTTTAATTAAAGAAAGTATGTTAAAGAGAAGATTAGAAAATCAAAAGAGGTATCTACTAAAAATACAATCAAATTTTGATAGAGGACAAAGAATAGCAAAGGTAGGTGTGTGGGAATTAGATTATGCAAGCAATAGCCTTACCTGGTCTACTGGAATATATAGTATTTTTGGAATTAAAGCGAAAAACTTTCAATCAACTTTTGAAGATTATATAAACTATATTCATCCAGATGATAGAGAAGAACTCAAGTATCTTTATAAAAAGTCTATAAAAGAAAAAACGGACTATTTTTTAGAACATCGTATTCTTACAGAAAATGGAGATATTAAGTATGTAGAAGATAGGTGTGAAAATATTTTTGATTCTAATGGGCATATTATAAGATCCATTGGAACTATGCTAGATATAACTGAAAAAAGACGTATTTACTTGAAGCTTGAGCAACTTAATTCAAGTCTCGAGTTACGAATTGATCATGAAATTCAAAATAATAGAGAAAAAGATAAAAAGCTGTTTGCGCAGTCTCGTTTAGCACAGATGGGAGAGATGATTAGTATGATAGCCCATCAGTGGAGACAACCATTAGGTGCCATTTCTACAACAGCTGCAAATTTAGAAATGAAACTTGAACTTGAATATTTTGATTTAAACTCAAAAAAAGGACAAGAAGAGCAAAGTGAATATTTTTTATTAAAACTTGGAAAAATAGAGGACTTTGTAATAAATTTAAGTCAAACTATAAATGATTTTAGAAATTTTTATAAACCTAATAAAGTACACGTAGAAGACAGTTTGAAAAGCATTGTGAAAAAATCTTTAGCCATTATAGAGAGCTCTCTTGATAATGACACAATTAAATTATATGAAGAATACGATGAAGCAGAAAAGTTTGCTATGTACGATAGTGAACTGATGCAAGTAGTTTTAAATATTTTTAAAAATGCGCAAGATAACTTTCGAGAGAAGAAAATGAGTATGCCACAAATATTTATTAAAATAAAGGGAAAAAATCTTTTTATTAGTGATAATGGAGGAGGTATTCCTGAGGCGATAATGGAGAAAATATTTGATCCATATTTTTCTACGAAGAGCGCAAAAAATGGAACAGGTTTAGGGCTATACATGTCAAAAACAATTATAGAAGAACATCATAATGGAAAGTTACATGTACAAAATAAGGACAAAGGAGTTTGTTTTCACATTGACCTTACGTAATTTATACCCTTCTACTTAAACATTATAATACGTAGCGTTAGGATGGTAAACAACTAAAGCAGAGGTAGATTGCTCTGGATGAATCTGAAAGGTTTCACTAAGCTCTATTCCAAACTCTTCAGGTTTGAGTAAGTCAAAAAGTGGACGGTTGAGTTCTAAGTCAGGGCAGGCTGCATACCCAAATGAGTAACGGCTTCCTTGGTACTTATTCATTTGAACATCACTTAGCTTACTTCCTTCATTTTGGGTAATATTTAAGTCCAGTCGTACTTGTTTGTGCGCGATTTCTGCTAAGGCTTCTGCTAACTCAACACCAAGACCATGGAACTGATAGTACTCCGTATAATTACCCGCATCCATGATAAGGCGTTCAGCATCACTTAGTTTACCACCAGCGCTAACACACGTTAGTGCTATAACATCATCACGTTCACTATGAAAGAAGTCACTTAAAGCACGATGAGGTGCTTTTCTTTGTCTCGGAAAGCTAAACTCTTTTTTTGCATGTGGACGTCTTTGCTCTAGTGGCATGTGGTTTATTTCATCTTCTGAGTTATAACCCTCTTCCTCATCAAAAATAAGAAGTTTGTTATCATCACTGCGGCAAGGCCAGTAACCATAAATAATAGTAGGTTCAAAAAGTTTTTTATCTAAAAATTCGCTTTTAAGTTTTTCATAAGCTGGCCATACAACTTCATCGAGTTGTTTCTCATAGGCTTCTTTTGTCATTCCTTTTGAACTATAACCCCAGCGTGATTTAAAAAGAATTTTATGGTTTATCCATTCAAAAACCATTTCGATTTGTTGGTGTGTTAGTTTAATTTCACGTCTTCCCCAAAAAGGAGGTGTAGGAACACGTATGTCACGGTTTGGCATTTTAAGTTCAGAAAAGGGAGGAATAATAATCTCTTTTACTTCTTTTTTCTCTTTTGGTTCACCTGCTTCGCCATGAAGATTTGTGTCCATATTTCCAGATTCTATACGGCTCATTGCAGTTACTCCATCAAAGGCATCTTTACAGTAAAAGATAGGGCCATCGTAAAAGGGGCGACAAAAGTCATCTATAAATGTACGAGTAAGCGCAGCACCTCCTAAAAGAATAGGAATGGTAATGCCTTTTTCTTTTAGTATTTTAAGGTTCGCCTGCATTACCTGTGTTGACTTTACAAGTAAACCACTCATTCCAAAAGCAGAAATATGTCCTTTTTCCAGTGTTTCTAAAAAGGTATCTAGTTCTACTTTTATACCTAAGTTTTGTACCTTGTAGCCATTGTTTGAAAGAATGATATCCACAAGGTTTTTCCCAACATCATGTACATCACCTTTTACTGTACCTAGTGCAAGTGTAGTATCTACTTCTTTTTCAACTTTTGGTAAAAATGGATTTAAATGATCTACTGTCTTTTTCATAGTCTCAGCTGACTGGAGTACAAAGGGAAGTTGCATTTGACCTGAGCCAAAAAGTTCTCCAACAACCTTCATTGCGTCAATTAAAATCTCATTTACAATAACTTCTGGAGCAATAGTATGACGCGCTTTTTCCACAAGAGGAATCATGCGTTCCTTATCTCCATCCATTAAAAGCTTTGCAATTTTTTCTTCATCGTTCATGGCAAGATACTCTGCATCTTCAACCGAAGTGTCAATAGCTTCTTTGGTACTAAAGTGCTCTATAAAAGTAAAGAGTGCCTGACCTTTTGGTTTACGGTTAAAAATTAAATCATCACAAACTTCTTGATCTTCTTTTGATATTTTATTAATAGGAATGATATGCTTAACATTAATAATTACAGAGGTAAGTCCTGCTTCTAAACAATGGTGAAGAAACATAGAGTTAAGGTACGGTCGTGCGTCTTTATCGAGTCCAAAAGAGATATTTGAAAGACCTAATGTTGCACTCACTTCTGGGTGTTTTACACGAAGTGCACGAATGGCCTCTATGGTATTTATACCAGCATCCCAATACTCTTCATCTCCACTTGCCAGGGTAAAGGTAAGAACATCAAAGATTAAGTCTTCTTTTTTAATTCCATGACGAGAAGTTGCTAGGTTTATTATTCTGTCTGCAACTCTTAGTTTATCTTCAACTGTTTTTGCCATTCCCACTTCATCGATAGTAAGACAAACTAAAGAAGCTCCGTACTTTTTAGCTAAGGCACAAACATCATCAAATTTTCCTTCACCATCTTCAAGGTTTACAGAGTTAAGAATAGGCTTACCACCGATATTTTTAAGTGCAGTTTCTAGTCCTGTTGTTTGGGTAGAATCAGGCATAAGGGGAAGGGCAATTTTTTGGTTGTACATCCCTATAACTTCATTCATATCTTTTGTTTCATCGCGTCCAGCAAAGCCAACATTTACATCAATGAGGTGTGCTCCTGCTCTTACTTGTTGTTGGGCAACACTTAATGTTCCCTCATAGTTTTCAGCTAAAAGAAGTTCTCTGAAAGCTTTTGAGCCAGTTGCATTACTTCTCTCACCCATGAGTAAAGGAGAAGGCTCTTGTTTGAGTAAAACTGTGTTGAAAAGTGAAGCGACTGAAGTTTCATGGCTACCAGTTGCTGGTTTTGGAGTCATGTTTTGTATTTTATTTACAAGGGCACGAATATGTTGGGGTGTCGTTCCGCAACATCCTCCTAGAAAACTTATACCATTAAAGTCTAAAAACTTTTCTTGGTGTTTTGTAAATTCCTCTGGATTCATTGGGTAGTACGTATACCCACCACGGTTCTGTGGAAGACCAGCATTTGAGTGCACAGAAATAGGCTTATGCCAAACTTCACTCAATGTTCTCACATGCTTAAGTACTTGTTCAGGACCTGTTCCACAGTTAAAACCAAGACTTAAAATGTCAAAAGGCTCTAAAATCGTAGCGATTGTCTCCGCATCTGTTCCTATCAGCATAGTACCACTTAGCTCAACGGTCACAGAAACCATAACAGGAATGTTAGCACCTGTTTGTTTGTTAGCTTCTTCACATGCGTGAATGGCGGCTTTTATTTGAAGAGGGTCTTGACATGTTTCAAGTAAGAAAACATCAACACCACCGTCTATAAGGGCAACACAAAATTCGGTATACCCTTTGAACATTGTGTCGTATGAAATATGTCCTAGTGATGGTAGTTTTGTGCCCGGACCCACAGAACCTAAACAAAAACGTGGATGTGAAGCCGTAGAAAACTTTTTACATTCTGCCTTTACAAGCTCTGCTCCAGCCTTTGTAAGCTCATACGCACGATGACCGATTTGGTATTCGTCTAAAACCCATGAAAAAGAACCAAAAGTATTTGTAGTAATAAAGTCAGCACCAGCAGTAAGGTAGGCGTGAAAAATATCACTTAAAATATCTGGGCATGTAACATTGAGGAGTTCATTACAGCCTTCATTTCCTTCCCAAGCTTCAAGTGGAATTTTATCATCACGTTCTTGAAGCTGTGTACCCATAGCACCATCGATAATAAGAGGACGTTGTTTTATTGTTTTGAGTATGTAGTCTTTTGTTGTCATATCTGTTTACTTCTTTTAAAAATATTGTTTTATTTTATCTAAATTGAGCATAAAAAATACTTTTGGATTTTGTAGATACAAAAGGGCATGTTACAAAAAGTAATACAAAAGATAAATTTGACGTAGTAATCATAATAGTATTTGACTTTTATCGTCATTATTTATTATAATGACGAATAAAATAAATAATAAGAGAGGTTTAATCATACATGTCTACAATCGCTTATATTCGTCAAGATAAACATTTTGATGCTGTTTTAGAACAATTACAATACATAAATGCCTATGCAATCTCAAAAAATATTCTTATAGAAGATGAATTTATTGACCATATATCCCAGAATAAAAGGATCACACAAAGAACCCATGTTACAGATTATTTTCAATCTCGCAAAAAATCTATTTTACTTCTTTATGATGCGTGGGTTCTAAGTACAAATATTGAAGACCTCACCCAAATGTTTTCATGTTTAAGTAAAAATGAATTTGAAGTGCATTTTGTAAAACAGTCTGTTATAATTACCGCAGAGAGTAAAGCTAGTCTCGTTTTAGGACTTATTGACCAACTTCGTATACGTATGCAAGAAGATAATGAAAAAGTTGTAGGACGACCAAAAGGAAGTAAGTCAACTTCAAAATTTGATAAATATATGAATGAAATATTGAAGTTAATTAGAGAAAAGAAAAATGTAAGTGAAATGGCACGTATTTTAGATGTCAGTAGAAGTTCATTAAAAGACTACATAGTGTCTCGTGAGCTTAAACAGGTTGTAAGTGATTCTTTACTTCATGAAGAAGTTGTGAATGCCAATGAACACGTTATAAATTCTATAATTTGTCCAAATATTGAAAAAGGAAATGAATAATGAGTGAAAAAAAAGACCCAATAGAAATAGCGACACCATGGCGTATAAAAAGATACGTTGTTTATACAATTGCGACTATAGTTATTTTGATTTTACCATGGATTACGGTTGATGGAAATCACTTTTTCCTCCTTAGTTTTGACAAGTTGAAATTACATCTTGCTTTTGTACAGTTTGACATGCAAGAACTTTATTTAATGCCATTTTTACTTATGTTAATGTTTCTTGGAATTTTTGGAATGACGGTTATGGGTGGACGTGTATTTTGTGGATGGGTTTGTCCTCAAACAGTTTTTCGTGTTTTTTACCGTGACCTTATCGAGACGACTATTTTAGGTTTGCGAAAACGTATTAAAAATAAACAAAAAGAACCAGATATGTCTTTAACAAAGAACAAGGTGAAAAAAGTGGCAGCAATGCTCATAGCACTTCTTTTAGCACATGTTGCAGCAGCTGATTTTTTATGGTTTTTTATTCCACCAGAAGACTTTTTCCCGTATTTAATGGATTACGAAAATCACTGGACAATGCTAGGTATTTTAGTAATAGTTGCCTTGTTCTTAGTATATGACATTGTATTTTTAAAAGAAGACTTTTGTGCTTATATTTGTCCTTATTCTCGTGTTCAATCTGTTCTTTATGATGAACATACGATTATGGCACTCTATGACACAAACCGTGGGGGACATATTTATAGTGATAAAAAAGAAAAAATGCATACCAAACAAAAAGAAGTTCAAGCGGCAGAGTCACATGCTGAGTGTACTACATGTGAGTCCTGTGTAACAGTTTGTCCTACGCATATCGATATTCGGGAGGGTCTTCAACTTGAATGTATTAACTGTTTAGAGTGTGTTGATGCTTGTACCACCGTTATGGGTAAGCTTGGAAAACCATCATTAGTTACTTGGTCAAGCGAGTATGAAATTATTGATAAAAAAGGTAAAACACAGTTTTTTCGTGCAAAAATCCTTGCTTATATGGGTCTTCTTGTTGGACTTATGGTTATCTTAGGCGTTATGGGAAGTAAAAAAGAACACATGCTTCTAAACATTAACAAAGAAAGTCGTTTATACAAAGTAAAAGCATTAGCAGATGGAAAAGTACGTGTAGATAATGCATATACCTTTTTACTACAAAATACACAAAATGAAAAAATGGACTTTTATTTTGAAGTTATTCCACCAAAAGGAATGGAGGGTAAGATTACAATTTCTAAGCCAACCAAACATTTTAGTGCTACTCCAGGTAAAAGAAAGAAAAAAGTTGTTGTTTTAACTACCACTGAACTTTTAGTTGATGACGCAAGAAAAGATACGATTATTCCTTTGACAATCAGAGCGTATGCTATTGGTCATGAAGAAAACATTGTTGTTTTTAGACAAGCTAACTTTACTTTTCCAAGGACAGATGTATTAAATGCTAAAAAATAATGAGTACTTATTCTAATCCACGCTTAACTATAAATAAGATAAACTTTTAGATATACAAATATCTGGAGTTTATTTTGTTTAAAAAAATCCTTCTTTCTTTTTTCCTTTTTTATACCATCGTTGGTTTTGTTGTTGTTCCTCTTGTACTAAAGCCGCAGGTTATTTCTCTCATAGAGAATGAAACTCTAGCAAAAGTAAGCATAGAAGATATTGATTTTAACCCTTTTATTTTTCGTCTTATGGTTTATGGTGTGAAACTTGAAAACCTTCAAAAAGAAGAACTCCTTTCTTTGAAGTCGATTACACTTAATGTAGAACTACTTTCTTTAGTAAATGGGGCAGTTCACATTAGTGACTTTACTTTAGAAGAGCCGAAAATTTCTTTAGTGTTAGCTAAAGACAAAAGTATTAATTTTACTTCTATTTTAAAACCTGCAAGTGCTGAAGTAACTACTCCTGAAGCAGAAACACCTATGGCTATGCCTCGTATTATCTTAGATAAAATCGCTATTATTGGTGGTAGTTTAAACTATAAAGATTATTCTCAAAAAAGTGTGTTTGAATTTGGCTTAGATACTATAGGTTTTGAGCTTAAAGATATTGATACAAAGAATTTAAATACAGATGATGCAAAACTTCGTTTTTATATGAAGTTAGCAGATGGTGGATTTTTTAGTTTAAACAGCGAAGTACTGAGTTTAGAACCTTTAATTGTGAAAGGTGATGTTGACTATGAAGCGAGTAAGCTTTATACACAATGGCGTTATATAAAAGATTCTCTTAACTTAGAAGTAGCAGATGGTAAGCTTTCTTTACATACGCAGTATTATTTTAACCTTGAAAAACTAGAAGAAACTACACTTTCAAATTTTAATGTGAACCTGAGTGGATTACGGGTTAAACCAAAAGGCAATCACCAAGATGTCCTTAGTTTAAAGTCATTTAAAGTAGAGAATGCGACGATTAAACCGATGTTACACGATGTTGTAGTTGACAAAATAAGTTTAAATTCTCTCAATATTAAGGCAAAGCGAGATACCCAAGGTCTTGTAGATTGGCTTGAATATATTAAAATAAATAAAGATGTAAATACTACAAAAACAGAAGAAGTTGTAGTAAAAGAAGATACGAATGCTTCAAAACCATGGAATGTTTTAGTAAAAGAAGTTGCATTAGAAAAAATTACAGTTTCATTTGAAGATGAAGGTGTAAATCCACATGTTACCTCTAAACTCAATGCATTAAATATTTATGCACAAAACATTACACTTGATGGGGTAAAACCATTTAGTTACCAACTGAACCTTTTGGTGAATGATAGTTTTAACTGTCAATCACATGGAGAGATAAGCCATAAAGTTTTAAATGCAAAACTTACTACGCAATGCTCAAAACTCGACGTAGAATCTTTTCTTCCATATATAGACACAATAGCACGTTCAAAACTCAAAGTGTATGATGTAAAACTTCGAAGTTTAATAGCTGGATTTGATGCAAATGTAAGCGTGATGGACATAAATAAAAGCATGGTCGTTGCGGTAAGTAATGCAACACTGAATTTAGATACTTTTGCGATGAATAAACGCAGTACAAATATGCGACTTCTTACATTTAAAAACTTTACTATTTCAGGGGTTTCACTCAATACAAAAACAAAAGATGTAAATATTACACATGTTGTAATGCAAAACTTATATGCACGGACAAAGCTCTTTAAAAATGGAAAGCTTAATGTAGATGATTTAATAGTTCCTAAGAAAACTTCATCAGCGCATGTGAAAAAGAAAAAAAGAATTAAGAAGATAAAAGAAAAAGAGTATCGTATTCGTTTAAAGAAGTTTGAACTTAAAGGTTCTACGGTTACGTTTGAAGACAAAACTATGAAACCAAGTATTACAAATAGACTCGATAGAATTTATGTAAGTGCTAGAAATATTGACTCGAAAAGATATTCATGGCTTTCATACTATATGTCTGGTCGTATAAATAAAACGGGTAGAGTAAAACTAAATGGTGCTCTTAGACATACTCCTTTAAAGCAAAAAGGAAAAGTTGAACTCAAAAAAATTGACTTGACAAAAATTAATCCATATATAAAAGATAAAGTGCATGTTCGTTTAGAAGAAGGATTTTTAAGTCTTAAGGTAAAAACAAAATACCAAGTTCTTAAAACGAAACCTGACTTGAATGTAGATGGCTCGTTTAAAGTAGAAAACTTTTTTGTAAATGATACTCGCGATGACACAGCCTTAGTTTCATTTAGAAAACTTGATTTAAAAAAGCTTACTTTAGAAATAAGTCCTAACAGGCTGTTTGTTGACTCGATAGATATAGATTCTTTTTATGTGAATGCTGCGATAGATGCAAACAAAACGATGAACTTAGCGACATTAGTGAAGGGTCAGGCTGATGCAAATACAAGTGATAATGAGCAAGAAGTACAAACTATTGAAGTAGCAGATGCAAATGTAACTAAGAAAGAAGCATTCCCTGTAAAAATTATGAAAGTGAATGTTACAAACGGAAGTGCAGTGTTTGCTGATTACTCTTTACCTATTAAATTTAAAACAGATATACATGATTTAAATGGTGTGGTATATACTCTCTCAACAGCTCCAAATGAAACGAGTTTTATAGACATAGTAGGAGAAGTTGACAAATACGGTTCTACAAAATTAAAGGGAACTATTAATGCCTCAAATCCTAAAGCATTTACAGACATAGACTTTAACTTTAGAAATCTCGACTTATCTGCTGTAAGTGGATACAGTAGTACTTTCGCTGGGTATAAAATAGATGAAGGAAAATTGTTTTTAAGTCTTAATTACGATATTAAAGAATCTCAGCTAAAAGGTGAAAATAGTATTATTGTTAAAAATATTAAACTCGGTGAAGAAGTAGAGATAGATGGGGGCTCACTTCCTTTAGGTTTTGTGATTGCCCTTCTTGAAGACAGTGATGGGATTATAGATATTGACATGCCAATACGAGGGAATGTAGATGAACCTGATTTTAAATATGGTGCATTAGTCTGGAAAACTTTTGGTAACTTAATTTTAAAAGCTGTAACTTCGCCATTTAGATTTTTAGGGGCCATGATGGGTATAGGTGGTGATGATTTAGAATATGCTGAATTTGAAGGAGGTTCTTATAAACTTTTACCGCCAGAAGTTGAAAAACTCGATAATATCGCAAAACTACTCATTAAAAGACCAAAAATTAGTTTAAGCATAGCTGGCGGATATAATCTTGATGCAGACAGACTTTCTTTACAAAAAACAAAATTAGCAGATGTTGTTGTAAAACTCAGTGGTGCGAAAAATGAAAAAGAAAAAATAAACGCTATGAATATAGATCTACTTGAAGATATTTATAAAAAAATGAGAGATGATAATAAACTTGACAAACTCGAAGATGCTTTAGAGAAAAAGTATCCAAAAGAAGAAGAGTTTGAAAGAGCCTACTTACAAGCTCTTGTTGTGGAATGCACAAAAATACAAGTGATTGCAAATGAAGAGGTTCAAGCCTTAGCAAGTAAAAGAAGTGAAGCAATTACAAACTATCTGGTTGACTCTAAGGGTATAAAAAGATTTAGAATTTCACAACTCCCTATTACTGAAGTTTATATGGATGAGAAAAAGCTTATCCAAACAAAATTAGAAGTACTTGTAAAATAAGGTATAATGTTACTTGATAAATATATTAAGTAAAAATTATATGGAGAAATTATTATGGCGTTTAGTGTTCAAAAGAGAAAAGGAACTTTAAGTGGTATTATTTTTGTAGCTATCTTTGCTGTGGCTGCAACTATGATTTCTAATTTAGAGGCTTTAAAAGCTTTAGGGATTTCACCTTTAGTTATTGGTATAGTTATGGGGATATTTTATGCGAATACTTTGCATAATAAAATTCCAAAAGAATGGGGAACAGGAATAACATTTTCTGGAAAAAAAATACTTCGTTTTGCAATTGTATTTTATGGTTTTAGAATTACATTCCAGCAAATTGCTGAGGTGGGAATGAGTGGATTTATGGTTTCACTTATTATGCTTAGTTCCACATTTCTTCTAGGAATATATTTAGGTATAAAAATATTTAAAATGGATAGAGACACTTCTATTTTAACAGCTTCTGGAGCTTCAGTATGTGGAGCAGCAGCTGTTTTAGCAACTGAGCCTGTGTTAAAATCACAAGAGCATAAGACGGCTGTTGCTGTGTCTATGGTTGTTCTTTTTGGTACTATTTCTATGTTTTTATACCCAGTACTTTATGCGACTATTATTGAGCCAGCAACTGGATTTTTGCACATGTCACCGCAAGAGTTTGGTATTTATGTTGGTGGTACTATTCATGAAGTTGCGCAAGTTGTTGCTGTTCCTGCATCTATTGCAGGAGCACCGACAGATATGGCAAACTCCGCGGTTATCGTCAAAATGACACGTGTTATTATGATTGCACCGCTTTTAATTGTACTTGGGCTTTATTTGTCTTATAGTGCAAAAAAATCTGGTGGAGTTGGAGAAAAAGTAAAACTAGTTATTCCTTGGTTTGCAGTATACTTTATTGGGATGGCGGGGTTTAATTCTTTAGGTGTCGTTCCTCAAAATATTGTGGGGATGATTAATGAAGTAGATACTTTCTTGCTAACAATGGCAATGACAGCACTGGGAATGGGAACAATATTTTCTAAATTCCGTGGTTTAGGTTTAGCTCCGATTTATACAGCTCTTTCTATGTTTGTATGGCTTGTTCTTGGTGGATTTGTTGTTACAAAACTTGTAGTGGCTACTTTTTCGTAAGATTATCGTTCATAACTTCTAGTTTTGTATTTATTTGTGAAGCTAGATTCTTATATATTTGTGCTAAAGATGGTGCACAAAAATCCATATTATCATGGTTTATAGAAAATGATAAGAGGGTTGAAGCATCACTTGCACAGACTACAGAAGCATTTCTTTTTTTATTGAAAATTGCAGCAGCTTCACCAAAACTAGTTCCAGCTTTGAGTATTCCTATTTTTGAATTATTATGAAAAACATGGCATTCCCCTGAGAGTATAAAAAATATTTCTGTTGAAAGGTCCCCTTCTTTAATTATAAAGTCTTTAAAGTTATAGCGTGAAAATTTGAGATTTTCGAGAATGACTTCAAGGTCTTTTTGTTCTATATTTGCAATAATTGGAATTTTATTTTGAACATTAAAGAGTTTTTGAAGTGTTTGACTGTATGCATCGCTATTTGTTTCATGTACTTCTAAGAAGCGATCTATGTCGTCCATATCGTAAATCACATGTTGAATCATTTATATATCCTTAAACATTTTTGTAAATATTTGTAGTTGTCAGTGTAGGGAAGAAGTACGTCGAGTTTATGTTTTATATAAACTTTTGAAGTAATATTTTTTGAATACTCAATAACCTTAAGCACCCTTGCAATCGCTAAAGAATGATTTGCCTCAATCCATAACATTTTATCAAAATAATATATTTTAATATTTAAAATAGTTTTCAACTCGTGAATAAGAGCTGTAGCTTGGCTTATGTAATCATCTTTAAAGGTCTTTAAATAAATTTCTTTCATTCTTGTATAGTGTTCTAGTATTGTCTGTATATCTGCTTTATCGTAAGGTGAAAGAACATCATTTTTTTTAATTTCTACGAGTTCTTTTTTCATACCTTTAAATAAGGTTATTTTATTTAAAACTCTAGTGATAAATAATTCTTCAATAGCATGAAGTGATTCCTCCATGCTTTTGAGTTCTGTATGTAAGTTGTTTATGTCACGTTGCAGTTTTTTTAGTGTAGGAGAGTAAAACTCATGGTCTAGGTTTGTAAACTGTGCCATTGTCGTGTTTAAGTACTCCAGTAAAAAAAAGTAGTTTGCTTTTATTATGCGCAGATTGTTTGTTTCGATGAATTCAAAGCTATCATCAATTGTATTAAAAACTTTTTCAAAGAGCTTGTCATTGACAAGGGCAATTTCTTTTTTTATAGTATTTATATCCATTTGAATATTATATCACTTAATCGGGAGAGTTTAATAAAGCTCTCTAAAATAAAAGTATATAATCAATAGAAATTTTTTAAGGAGCCAAATAAATGTCGCATTTACCAAATACACTCAATTCTTTTTGGCTTTGGCGAGAAGTATCACGAAAACTTGGTGTTTCTAATCCGGCTTATAAGTACTGGAAAAGTGCAGAAACATTAAAGCTAAATAATAAATATGTTTTTATTCAAAAAGAAACATTACCTCCAAAACATGAGCATGTCGAGGAGATATTGACAGACTTATCCGGGTATCTTCCCATTAAGTATGCGTCGGATCGCTTACATGTAAATGAGCATATCTTTTCATATGAAAAAATGAAACTTTATAATGAATTTGAATACAAATTTGTTGAAGATATAAAATTTGTAAATATTAAAAAATTTTTTAGAGAAAATGGTATTAAAGTATCGAAAAATTCTCTCGTGCAAATGGGTAAAATGAAGGACTTAGACCTCTCTGGAAGTAGTGCTTTTTATAATTTAAAAAATGACTATGGCATTGTTGTTTACGATTAAGCTATGAATATATTTTTTTTAGACTTTAGAGATCCCCTTTTTTCTATAATAGTTTTCTTTGCCCTTATTTTTATCATAACATTTTTTTCCTACTGGTGGGGAAGATACAAAAGAAAAGAAGACTATAGACATTTAAACAAATTTTTAAAACAGTTCCATTCACTACCTGCCGAAGATGCATTAAAAGATTTGATTTCTCAAGATGAATTATCGCAAAAATCTTGGATGCTTTTAGCATCTTCATATTTTCAAAGTGGAAACTATAATAAATGTATTGAAATATACCAACAGATTTTACACGCTCCATCATCTCAAAATCAAAAAGAGATTATGTATCTTTTAGGAAAAACCTATTTTAAAGCGGGCTTTTTAGAACGTTCAAAAGACATTTTCTTAGAAATTTTACGAAAGCACCCTCGAACGCCACAGGCATTAGAAAAATTACTTTTAGTTTATGAGTATATGAGAGACTATAAAGCAGCCTTGGAAGTTTTAGAGCCTTTAGATGCATTAAAAAAAGATGTTTCACTTGAGAGTATATACTTAGAGACATTACGTCTTTTAAATAATAGTACAATTTCTATAGAAAATAAAAAAGAAAAGATTTTAAAAATTTATAAAGAAAAGCACCAACTTTATTACATGGTGTTTGAGTATTTATTTCGTGTAGATATGCAACTTGCCTGGAAGTGTATGGACCTCTCAAAAAGCGATAGAATTGTTGACTTATTGTGGAATATACCTCAAAGTGACTTAGACTTTGAAGTGATTGAGAGAAGTGTCTATTTAAAAGAACTTTTTACTGCTCGAGGGGAGGGTGATTATGTAAGCAGGAGTGATGTATTTGAATTTGATGTTTTAATTAAGCTTCATAATACTGGCAACGCAACATTAAGTTTTGAATATATTTGTGACAATTGTAAGCAAGTTTACCCTTTCGCCTTCCAGAGATGTTCAAACTGTCATAGTATTGACAGTATAGGTGTCGCATATACTTTAGTAAAAGATTATAAGAAGGATTTTAGTGAAGAAAGTAATTCTTTTCAGTGATATATAAAGATAAAGTAAGTTAAAAGGGTATTTGAAATGAGAGATATGATAAAATAGCATTATTAAAAAAGGAGTGATTGTATTGGTTAAAAATTTGGAAAAATTAGAGAAGAATTTGGATTATGAGTTTAGAGATAAAAAACTTATTATCGAGGCCCTAACGCATAAAAGTTACAAAAAATCTTACGATAATGAACGTTTAGAATTTTTAGGGGATGCTGTCCTTGATTTAGTTGTTGGAGAGTATTTATATAAAAAATTTGACAGCTCAAACGAAGGTAACTTGTCAAAAATTCGTGCTTCACTTGTAAATGAAACAGGATTTGACAAATTAGCAAGGTATTTAAATTTAGGTGAGTATATGTTACTCTCAAATGCAGAAGATCATAATGGTGGGAGAGAAAAGTCTTCTTTACTTTCAAATGCTTTTGAAGCTGTAATGGGTGCTATTTATTTAGAGTCTGGTTTAAAGGTAGTAGGAAAAATAGCTATTGATTTAATTGAGAAAAATCATAAAGAAATTTCTTTAAACTCTTTATTTAGCGACTATAAAACACTTCTTCAAGAGATGACGCAAGCGCAGTTTGGTGTTACACCATTTTATAAGGTGGTTGCAAGTCGAGGACCTGATCATAAAAAAGAATTTGAAGTTGCTGTGTTAATACAAGATAAAGAGTATGCCGTAGCTGTTGGAAAAAGTAAAAAAATTGCCCAGCAAGAGGGTGCTAAAATTACTATAAAAATTTTAAAAGAGGGTAAATCGTGAATAGTTTTGGACAAAAGTTAAAGTTTAGTACCTTTGGTGAGTCCCATGGCACAGCGCTTGGATGTCTTTTAGACGGAGTACCGGCGGGTCTTGCTATTGATGAAGCATATATTCAATCAGAACTTGACCGAAGAAAACCTGGAAAAAGTAAATTTGAAACTGCAAGAAAAGAAGCAGATAAAGTTGAAATACTATCTGGTGTTTTTGAAGGTTTAAGTACGGGTACACCAATCGCTATGATCATTTACAATACAAACCAAAAATCTAAAGATTATACAAATATTAAAGATGTATTTCGCCCTGGACATGCTGATTTTACATATTTTCATAAATATGGTTTAAGAGATTACAGAGGTGGAGGTAGAAGTTCTGCACGTGAAACTGCAGCGAGAGTAGCTGCTGGTTCTATTGCAAAACTAATGCTAGATACTCTTGATATTACTATTTCTAGTGGTATTAGCGCAGTTGGAGAGATTAAGGCAAAGACTTTTCATTATGATGCTGCGAAAAAGAGCCTTATCTATGCATTAGACCCAACGATGGAAGAGGTTCAAAAAGAAGTTATTTTAGAAGCTAAAAATAATCATGATTCAGTTGGCGGTGTAGCGAGAGTTCGTATAAAAGGTGTTCCTATTGGTTTGGGACAACCACTTTATTATAAACTTGATGCTATCTTGGCAGATGCAATGATGGGTATTAATGCTGTAAAAGCAGTTGAAATAGGGGATGGTGTTTTAAGTGCATCTACATTAGGTTCAGATAACAATGACCAAATACGCTCAAATGGATTTGAAACAAATCATGCAGGTGGCATACTCGGTGGGATAAGTAATGGAGAAGAGATAATAATGAACGTCTACTTTAAACCTACCCCCTCTATATTTAAAGAACAACATACTGTAAATACACACAATGAAGAACTAGACTTTTCCCTAAAAGGGAGACACGACCCTTGTGTAGCGATACGAGGAACAGTTGTTTGTGAGTCGATGGCAGCATTAGTAATTGCTGATATGTTACTTTTAAATATGGGCTCAAATATGCATGGCTTTACAATGTACTACGAAGCGGGTACTACTAAGAATAGTAATGATTAAAATACATTTACTAGTAGAAGAAGACTATATAGAAGAACTTATGCGTACTTTACCAAGTGATAAAGTGCGTGTTGTTGAAGAAAACTTTGATGCTAATACAATAGAATTAAAAAAAGTATTTGAGGCATATAAAAAAAATGATGCAAGCTTTAGCCCATTTGATGTATCAAGAGAAAATATAAACAACTGGTTAAAAGAGCAAAAATAGATGCAAATACTTACTTCTCAACTTTATGAAAAACAATTAAAAGAAATTCTAGTACTTATTATGAAACATGACTTTACTGCTGCGCAAAATTTTAAAACTTATCTCGATACAATTATCTTAAATATACCAACAAAAGAGAAAAAGTATAAAAAATCTTTATATTTTGATGATGAAAATATAAAAGATGTTCTTTTTCAGGGTTGTATAATTATATTTTATAGTGACAAGCAAAAGGACACTTTTTATATCCTTGGAATCACTACAAAAGGCTAGAAATCATTTTAATTATTCAATATCTATTATAATTCTCATAATAAATTCGTATACTGAATGCTATTTTTGTCATTTTATGTGTATATTTGTAACAAAAAATCACTAATTTCAGATTTAGTCACTTTTTCATCACTTTAATATATCTAATGTTTTGTATAATTTGAATTGATATAATTTTTATATTAAGAATACAAATGGCGTATGCCTAACTTTAATTACAATAAGTAATACGTGTATAAAAATAGAATTATGAATTTAAAAGGAGAAAATAATGGATAACAAAAAATCTCAAAAAGATTTAGAACTATCTGCTAGAAGAGACTTTTTCAAGAAAACAGCGGCACTTGGTGTAACTGCTCTTGGCGCAACAAGTCTTCTAGCATCAGAACATGCTGGCGAAGGTGACCCTGCAATTATGCATCACCCAAAATGGGGACAAACTTGGGGCGATCCAGTAGATCAAAATCTTTATGGTATGCCATCTAAGTATGAGCATAATGTAACGAGAAGAAATACTAAACTTCTTGCATCAGGTAACTTTAGAGCATCTATTGCTGTAACACCTATTCAAGAATCTGAGGGTATTATTACTCCAAATGGTCTTTTCTTTTCTCGTTCACATGGTGGTACTGCACATGTAGATCCTAATGAGTACCGTTTAATGATTCATGGTTTACTTGAAAAACCTATCGTTCTTACTCTTGCACAACTTAAGCGTTATCCTACTGTTACACGTACACACTTTATTGAATGTCCTGCGAATGGTGGACAAGAATGGAGAGGACCACAGTTTAACTCTTTACAATTCGCTAAAGGTTTTATGGCTTCTGCTGAGTGGACGGGTGTTTATATTAAAGATCTTATTAAAGACCTTGGTGTTGACATGAAAAAAGCACAATGGATGTTAGCTGAGGGTTCTGATAACTCTGAAATGGGACGTACAGTACCTATGGATAAGATTCTTGATGATGCAATGTTAGTTTGGGGACAAAATGGTGAAGCACTTCGTCCTGAGCAAGGGTATCCAGTAAGATTACTTCTCCCAGGTTGGGAAGGAAACCTTTGTGTTAAATGGGTTAAACGTTTAGAGTTCGCAGCAGAACCTTGGTACTGTAAAGAAGAAACTTCTAAATATACTGACCTTAAACCAACAGGAAAAGCAATCCAACACTTTTACGCAAATGAAGTAAACTCAACTGTAGTTTCTCCATCTCCTGAAATTCCTTGGACTGATTTAAAAGATGGTGAAGTAGTCGAAATCGAAGGTCTCGCATGGTCTGGTATGGGTACAATTACGCATGTTGACTTATCATTTGATGGTGGTAGAAACTACGTAGAAGCAAAACTTAAAGGTCTTGTTTTACCTAAATCATGGACACGTTGGTCTTATATGCATACATACAAAAAAGGTGAGGTTTTACTACTTACTTCACGTTCTATGGATGATGCTGGATTTATCCAACCAACTGTTGATGAAGAAACAAAAATTATGGGAGTTGAAGCTGTGTATCATAGAAATGCAGTTGAAACTTGGGAAGTAACAGCAACAGGAGAGGTAAACCATGTTCAAATTAGATCGTAAATTAATTATTGCAGCTACTGCATTAAGCTTAACTGCATTATTTGCAACTGGTTGTTGTGATAGTGATACAGATGCTTCACATACTGCTCCAGATATCGCTGGTGGTGTTATTTACCCAATCGTTGGAAATAAAACAGGTCCTTACTATGTAAATGATACTGCGCATGATATGACTCTCAACCATGGTCGTGTTCCAAATGCTGCAGAATTAAAAGCATGGAATACTGATGTTATGGCTGGGTATGTGTATAGAAATGACCCAACTGCATTAGGTATGCCAGAGGGTTCAGGTTCTGTTGAAGAAGGCGAAGAAATTTATGAAGCACAATGTGTTTCTTGTCATGGTGACTTTGGTTCAGGTGGTGGTGGATACCCATCTCTTTCTAAAGGTAATGCGGAGGAGTTACAAAAAACTCTTACAAATAACAGATATAGAGACCCTGAAGCTGAAGGTCCAACACGTGTATTTGGTTCATACTGGCCACAAGCATCTACTATGTGGTGGTACATCCGCGATGGTATGCCTCATCCATTCTCTAAAAGTTTAAGTGATGATGAAACATATGCGCTTACAGCTTATATGCTTAACATTAATGAGATGAGTATTGATGGTGTTGAAGTTGATGATGAGTATGTTCTTGATCGCGCTAAATTCATTAAAGTTGTAATGCCTAATGAAAATGGTTTTGAACCAAATGTAAAAGGTCCAAATGCTTTAGTTGAAGTTCGTAAATATTTTGCAAATCCTGCAAACTATGGTTCTGAAAAAGTAAAAGCATCTGAGCGTTGTATGACGGACTGTCAAGAGAAGTCTGCAAAAATAATGCATATTGAACACGGTGGTATTAGTTCGTTTACTCCGCCATTATCAGCAGTGAGAGATTTACCAAATGTAGAAGCGAAACCTGTTGACGTAAAAGAAGCGTATGCAAATGCATGTGCAATGTGCCATGATGGTTTCTTATCTGTTGGTGATGAAATGTGGGCTGGATATACTGCAAAAGGTATGGATAAAGTTTATGAAAACGGTATCCATGGTACGGCTACAGGTATGCCTGCTAAAGGTGGATCGTCATTGTCAG
>NZ_JAEMVA010000022.1 GCF_029215955.1 Sulfurimonas sp. SAG-AH-194-I05 | reverse complement strand
AACTGTTAATGAAATAGCCAGCAGTTATGAAGTGCAACCACTAAGTCTTAGAAATTGGACAAAACAGTTTTTAGAGAATATGTCATTGGCATTTGACAAAAGTGCAGTTGTTAAAGAGTACAAAGATGAAATTGAAATTCTTCAAAAAGAGAAAGATGCGATAGCTAAAAAACTTGGTGAAACAATTGTCGAAAAAGATTTTGCTATGGAAAAGCTCGAAAGCTTGGGTCTTAAAGATATATTATATCTTTTTCGTTTTAAGGAGAGAAAATCTCTTCTTGATTCCAAGCATAAGTTATCACAAAACAAGCAATGTAAATTATTAAATATTAGTAAATCATCTTTGTATTACACGCCAACTAAACCTTTTAGCACAAGTAAGGATTTAAGGCTTCTTGATGCTATCAATAATATCTACTCTGATTTCCCCAGCTACGGAACTAGAAGAATCCATGCTCAGCTTCTAAGAGATGGTTACAGTGTTGGGAAGAAGCTTGTTAAAAAAGCGATGAAGTATATAGGAATAGAAGCCCTATATCCGAAGCCTAAGACTACTACAGCGAATAAAGAACATTATAAGTATCCATACCTCCTAAAAGATTTTAGGGATTACGCAGGGCGTGTGATGATTGAAAATGTTAATCAAGTATGGAGTACTGATATCACTTATATAAAACTTGAAAAAGGCTTTGTGCAAAAAACGGAGCAAATCGGACACCTATGACACTTCTATCCGGACACCGATGACAGTTTCATTCGGCAATTGGCTATAAAACTCCAAACGAAGTTTATTATCAAGCTGCCAATAATTTAGATCCGGAAGGAGTAAAACTGTTACCACTGGTATCAGAGAAAGGTGAAATAAGAAAACTTGTTTTACTGGTACTAAAAAAGGGATACATTATAGCATTTAATCAGTAAAACTAAAGAGAACGATATTTTAGTTTTGCTATAATGAACCTGTACAATTAAAAGGGTGGATTATGCAAACTTTATCAGTAGAAATACAAGATAGTTATATGCAACAGTTTATGAATTTTGTAAAAGAAAGTCATTCCAACATAACTGTTTCAAAAGATAAAAACCTTGAACTTGATCCTTATTTTTATGAGAGACAAAAAAAACTTCATCAAATCAGAGCTGATGTTAAAAGTGGCAAAATGGAAATGCTATCAGAAAAACAATACGAAAAAGAAATAGAGCAATTTTTTTCAAAACTTGAAAAATAAGTATGAAAATAATTCGTTCAAGAAAATTTCAAATAAATTTATTAATCACTTTACAGTATATCGCTATAGACAAAGTTAGTGCTAGTAGGAATTTTCAAAAAGAACTCGATAAACTCATAAAAAATATTCCAAACTTCCCATATAAATATATACAATCAATTTACTTTAACGATAAGAATGTAAGAGATTTGACCTATAAAAAATACACTATAAACTACGAAATTAATTTAGAAGAAAATAGTATTGAAATACTAAATATTTTCAATTAAAACAAACCTTCTTAGAAGTTCAGATACAACAAAACATAGGAACGCAATAAATTACCTAACGGAAATTTATGGTTCTATTCGACCGTTATATAGCCACACAAAAATTCCCAGTTAAAATCAATTCTCATATAATTATGGTATAATTTAAGCATGATATTTGAATATGATAAGACAAATAGTAGTATAAATAAGTCTAAACACAATATTGACTTTGAAGAAGCTCAGAAGTTATGGGAAGACCCGTACTCTTTTGAAATTCCATCTCCACAAAGTGAAGATGAAAAGAGATTTTTAGTTTTAGGACAAATTGACTCAAAAAACTATACTGCTATTATTACATACAGAGATACAAATGTTAGAATTATTTCTGTAAGACGTTCAAGAGAAAAGGAGAGTAAACTTTATGAAAGCATCAGAGCTAGATAAAATATTCGATGATAATGAAGATGATATATTAGAGCATTTTGACACATCGAAAATTAAAATGATAAATGAAGAACCAAAAAGAGTTAATATTGACTTTCCAGTTTGGATGGTTCAATCTTTAGACAAAGAAGCTAAACATGTAGGGGTAAGTCGTCAAGCCGTTATAAAAATGTGGTTAGCAGAAAAACTTCAAAGCTTAAATACTACTGCCGCTGCTATATAACAAGTACGAGGAGACCAATAATTTACTCTAGCGAGTAAATCACGGCTCACGACAGTCGCACCAAAGGATAAATATTATGAAATACTTGTTAATTTAATTAAACACATCTTGCTTTGCTAAAGACATAGGAAACACAAGTTGTAAGGATGTCTCAAATAGTAATGGGTTTAGATGTTTTTCAGGGAATATTTCTAAATATAGTAACTTTCCTGAAATGTGTAAATACGCATCCACTTGGACAGTTTGAGTTTAAGAAGTATTCTAAATGTCATTGTATCATAGCTGTCCAAATAGATTAAATATTTGCCATTAAAAAGAAAGGATTTTTTATGAGCAACATTAAAGAGAGAGAAAAATTTGATGACTATGAAATGTTAGATGAATATGACTGTAGTGATGGTATTCGTGGTAGATTTTATGAACAAAAAAAAATGCAAGAAGTGGTTGGGTAACTTACAATACATATAAAACTACACAAGGTGACGGTTATTATGTTCAAATTGAAACTAAAAAAAAGTAAGGTAACTACTAACGTTACTTTATTTGAAGACTGATTCCAGCAACTGTACTAAAGACTTTTTCACATGTAGAAGCAAGTAGTTGTGAAACACGACCGTTTATGTCTACAAAATCACGAACGAGTTTATTTTCACTGACTACACTACATGATACATCGTTTATAACCCATACAATATCCACATGTAAAGCGTTTATTTGCTCTATGTGCTCAAGTATCTCTTTTTCGCTTCTTTTATGAAAAAGCATGTTGTTAATCCACATGCTAACACATTCTACTAACACATGGGTATCTTGTTTTTTTATAGTACTGAAGAGTTTTAAAGGTTCTTCTATTGTTATGAAGTTGTTTTTTCTTTGTTCTTTATGTGCTTGTACTCTTTGTGTCATACCCTCGTCAAAAACTTCGTTTGTAGCAAGGTAAATGGGTTTACAAAGACTATGTTTTAAAATGTACTCTTCAGCATTTCTACTCTTACCACTTTTAATGCCACCAATAAAAAGCGTCTGCATTACATCATGTACATAATACGTTCTATAGCGTCAAGAACTTCATTATTAGTGAGTTTGTTTTTATGTGCATAGGCTAAGGATGCACCTGCGCCCACACCTTCTTTTGCCTCACCTTCATCATACTTCTTAAGTACTGGAATCTCAGCCTTTTCAAAACTAAATTCTGTATATATAGCATGTGGAACATAGCTTAAGAGTGAAAGTAAATGTTGTATATCAGATGCACTGTCTTTGGCCACCCATGCAGTAGTGGCAAGTGTAATATTTTCAGATTTTAAGCGCATTAAAACATCTTCTTTAAGCTTGTCAGCAATGAGTAAAACGGCTGCCATTTGTGTCCCCCCTGCTAAAACAACATGGAAACGTCGTGAGGCTTCGAGTAAAAAACCTGCACAAAAGAGTAACATGTTATCGCTCACAACTCCTAACTTTTCGAAGTTAGTCATTGTTTCGTTTGTTAGGCAAAGAGCTTTTTGAATGGTTTGGCTTTTTATAGAGTCTGGTGCATTTAAAAAACTAGAAGAAAAATCGTTTTCACATGCAAAGCCAAGAGCTAAACAAGATGCTGTGGCTGTCGTTGTTCCACTTGGAGTACTTTCACCTAAAATGAGATAATTTCCTTTGAGTTCATAACTCGTTCCACATGCCATACCCTTAGAAAAAACTTCTTTAGCGTTAATAGTAGCACCCTCAGCAATAGACAAAGATGGGCTGATGGCAAAGTCTTGGCATGTGGTATTTTGTGGTTTTTGGAGGAGTCCTAGGTCTAGAATTTCGATAGAACTAAAAGCATGAAGGTTATGAACTGCTCGTGTAATAATTGCAGGAGTTGGAACACCTGTTGGAGTTTCAGCTAAGGCACCTAAAGAGTATACTTTTTCATTTGTTATAAACTCAGCATCAAGGGTAGGAGTGAGTGGAATCATGCCGGGAATACCAGCTTGTGTAATTCCCTTTATTTCACATGTATACGTGACACTTCCTGCAAGTAAAAAGTCAGCCTTTCCCTCAGGTAAAGAGTCTGCTTCATTTGTAAAAATATTTAATGTTTTCATAGTTTTATTTTACCTAAATTAAGTGCATTTAAAACATCTTCTTGGGTAATTATTTTACGCCCTTTTCCAAAAATGGGTTTTTTCTTCATTTTTCCAAAGTAACGTGTGTTGCCACCGAGTTTTATTCCAAGTGCTAAAGCCATCGCAGTTATGGGGTGTCCAGCATTTGGACTTTCATGTTTTTTACCATTTTTATAAAAGGCAAACAGATCTTTTTTTCCTGCAATAAACATGATTAATACAGCGGTTAAACGAGAAGGAATATAGTTTACGACATCATCAAGTTTTGCGGCAGCTTTTCCGTACTTCTCATAGGTAGGAGTTCTGTATCCAACCATAGAATCCATTGTGTTTATAGCCTTGTAAATAGCGATTCCAGGAAGACCAAAAAGTAAGAGGTAAAACATGGGAGCGATAACCCCATCACTAAGGTTCTCCGCATAGGTTTCTATAGAAGCCTTATAAATATCACTCTCACTTAAGTCTTGTGTATCACGACTCACAAGCATAGAGAGTGTTTGTTGCTGGTCTTGGCTGTAAAGAACATTTCTAACAGCGTCTTTGAGCATTTTGTGGGCAATGAGAGTAGACGCAATAATGGCAGATATAAAAATATCTAAAAAGGTATAAAAATAGCTTAAAAACTCTTCGATAAGTAAACTAATAAAGCCTGTACTCACGAGAACAAAGAGAACTAAATAAGCACCCCTCAAAACAGTTTTTTTATAATAGCGCTTTTCAAAAAATGTAATGAGTTCACCAATGTAAATAACGGGATGTTTGATAAACCTGAATTCACCAAAAATTTTGTCAATGACGTAAGCAATAATAGTTATAAAAATAGTAGACATTAAACTCTTTTTAGATGGTATAATTTTGAAAGTAAACTCATTTTCAAATTGTACAACAAATAACTGTATAATAATAGGAAAAATATAAAATTATTTGGACGTGGAATGCTTAAAGAAATAGATTTAGAAGTTATAAAAAGTATCGCATTAGAAGCAAGTGAGATAATATTGTCGATTTATAATGAAGACTTTAGCGTTACGTATAAAGCAGATAATTCACCACTAACACAAGCCGATTTAAAAGCAAATGACTTGATTTGTAGACGTTTAAAGGAGTCTTATCCAGGTATACATATAATGAGTGAAGAGACAAAAGCAGAAGATTTTTCTCTACGAAAAGACTGGGAATATTACTGGTGTATAGACCCCATAGATGGAACAAAAGAATTCGTTAAACGTACGGGTGAGTTTACAGTAAACATTGCTTTAATGCACAAAAATCTACCTGTTTTAGGTGTTGTACATGCTCCTATATTTGAGGTGATGTATAGTGCTAAAAAAGGGGAGGGAGCGTTTAAAAATGGACGTAAACTTCCTTTACATGTGAATAAGACACCTCAAAAGTCCATGTGTGTTGCCGCTTCAAAATCGCACCTCTCAAAAGAAACGCAACTCTTTATAGATGCCCTTGACACACAAAAAGTAGAACAAGTTTTAATGGGAAGTTCTTTAAAGTTATGTATGGTCGCTGAGGGAGTAGCAGACATCTACCCAAGGCTCGCACCAACCATGGAATGGGACACAGCCGCATCACATGCTATAGTCTTAGAGAGTGGAAAAAATGTATATGATTATGAAACAGATACTCAGTTGCAATACAACAAAGAAAATCTTTTAAATACGTGGTTTATTGTAAGATAAAAATATTTTTATTTTAATAGCTTACTTAGTATGATACCTAATGTATTTTTACTGATTGGTTTTGTTAGATACTCATCCATGCCAGCAGCAAGGAACCTTTCTCTATCTCCCTTAAGTGCATTTGCTGTGAGGGCAATTATTGGAGTATGTGGTGCATTTTTTTCTTTTTCTATTTCAAGGATTCTTTTTGTCGCTATTATTCCGTTCATATTTGGCATATTTTCATCCATTAAAATACAATCGTACTTATTAGCTTTAAATAATTCGAGAGACTCAACTCCATCATTAGCTATATCAAATGCTATGTGTAGTTTTTTCAATATTACTTTCATAAATATTTGATTTGCGCTGTTGTCTTCTACGAGCAGCATTTTCTTATTTTCAAAATTTATATTTGGAGTTATTTGAGAATCGTTGGATACTTTTACTCCTTCTTTCATAGGAATAGAAAAATAAAATTCGCTGCCAACTCCAAGTTCACTTATTAATTTCATTTCGCCACCCATCGCTTTGACTAAATTATATGCTATTGTTAATCCAATTCCTGTGCCACCATATTTCCTCGTAGTGCTATTTTCTGCTTGCGAGAATGCTTCAAATACTTTTAAGTGGTTTTTTTGAGATATACCTATACCTTCATCTTTTACATTTACCTTGAGATTACCATCTTCGTAGTTAATGTCTAAATAAATATTTTTACCACTAGGGGTAAACTTTATAGCATTACTTAAAAGATTATTTATTACTTGTTTTATTCTTAAAATATCACCATTCAATATTTTAGGAAGTTTACGGTGATCTGTAAAAAGACGGACATTTTTTTCTTTTACTCTTGGTTTAAAAAGTCGTTTTGTATCTTTCATTTCAGCCATAGGATCAAAGTTCCTATTTTCAATAGCTAGCTTTCCATTTTCTATTTTACTAAAGTCTAAAATATCATTTATTGTATTCAATAGATTTTTACTCGAACTACTTATAACTTCTAAATATTTTTGCTTGGTTTTATTAGTTTCATCTTCTTGAAGTATTTCAATAAAACCAAGAATAGCATTGAGGGGCGTTCTAATCTCATGTGATACATTGGCTAAAAATTCTGACTTTATATTTGAGATTAAAAGTGTTTTGTCTTTTTTTAGATTGTTATTTTTCCAAGTTACCAGAAGCTTTTTAGACGCAAGAGTAGATATATCGGTAAGCACCACTGTTACTAAGAATGGATTATTATTAGCACAAAGATACATCCATTCAAAAGTATGTATTCCATTGTCAAAGGCAATTTTCATTTTTTCATTTGCATCTTCATATGATTTTTTTCCGTTAGGCTGGTACGCAGGACTTAATTGAGAAAAGTCTTTCTGTAGGACACTCTTCTTATCTTCATATTTAAACATCTTAAGAATAACTTTGTTACAAGCTATAACCTTATTATCTCTAATAATGATCATACCATCAGAGGAGTTGTCAAATATTTCTTCATACATTTTTATTGGTATTCCTATTATTTTATTTTCTGTCAATAAGTTTTATTTTAAATTAAAAAAATCCTAAGTCATCATCACTAAATTCTTCATTGTTGGTAAGCTCAGAACCAAAACTGTTAAATACGGATTCTATTTCAAATGCGCCATTTGAAAATGATGCGTCAAAATAATATATATTTTCAGCACAAGTATCAATGAAAATACACTTAATCCAGTGTGATATATCTTTTTCTATGTTTAATAAAAGGCTTATTAAAAGTGACTTTTGTGCATCTCCTAAATTATTTACGGTAATACCCTGGACAAATATGTTAAGGTGTACAAATGCTCTGGATATAATAGGAAATATTACAAGATTATTGATAATTTCTATAAATACTTCATAGTACTGCGCAATGCGACAAAGTGTAACTATCGCAATTTCTGCTCTTTGCGTTTGCATAGAATCAACAGCACTTACATAGGCGTCTAATGTTACAAGAAAATCTTCAATTTTGTCCATTATAGTATCATCTAAGGTTGCAATGAATTCGCTAGAACTGTATGTATGGTCTACTGTTGAGTATCTTAAGTCTGTTTCATGCTTGTTAGATAAATCATCTATCTCAGCATGCTCTCTTTTAATAATTATCTCTTGCTTATTTTCTATAGATATATCTGTGTGTCCCATTAAGGTATGTAGCATAGAAATTGCACTTGTGACTTCTTGTGTACTTTGTACAGGTTGAAGTTTCTCTATTATGAAAGTAAGATGTGTTTTCAAGTCCAAAGATTCATTCACTTGATTTTCTAATTCTTCTGTATAGAGTACATATTCTTTATGTTCAGATACTTTTTTTAATACGCGATAAAGTAAAATAAATAATTTTTCTTTATCTATGGGCTTAGGAATCAAACCATCAATAAAATAATAGGCTAAGGTTTGGTTTTTCTGAAGATCAGTAATTCCTGTAAGGACAATAATGCTTTGTTTCATAGAAAAGATTCGTATTGCTTTCACTAATGTAATACCATCCATAACAGGCATATCTACATCAGTAATGATAAGGTCATAATACTCTCTGTCTTTTTGCCACATTGTTAATGCTTCTTGACCATCATAGGCAACATCACAAATTTGAAAATATTTTCCAAATATAAGTTTATAAAACTCTACACTTGCTTGTTGGTCTTCCACTATTAAGAGTTTCATTTCTCTCGCGTACTCCTTAACTAATGGGAGCAGTTCAGTATTTATACTATCCATAAATTCCATTATATATTATCCTTAAACTGAGACTGAATTTTTAAAAATTTATCGAGGTTTGCAAGAAACAAAGTTATTAAGTTTGGATCAAATTGCTTTGCTTTTTCTTTTTGAAATAGATGTAATATTTTTTCTAAAGGCCATGCTTTTTTGTAACATCGCGTAGAGCCTAAGGCATCAAATACATCACATATGGCTGTAATTCTTCCAAATATGTGAATGTTTTCTCCTTCAATTGCTCGAGGGTATCCTTTTCCATCCCATCTTTCATGATGTTCATATGCAACTATCGCAGATGTTTTGAGTATATCCCGACTTGAAGACTTTAGCATCTCATAACCTAGATAGGCATGTTCTTTCATTATTTCAAATTCATCTGGGGTTAATTTACCTGGTTTATTTAAAATATTATCAGGTATACCAACTTTACCAATATCATGCATAGGAGAAGCTAGTTTAAGTAATTGTGCATTTGCTTCACTTACTCCAGCAAGTTTTGCAAGGATGTAGGAGTAATTTGCTACGCGTTTAACATGGTTTCCTGTTTCTTTACTTCGTGTTTCTCCAATTGCACCCATTGTATACACAACTTCTTTTTGTGTATCAATTACTTCGCTTACTGCTAAATCGAGTTGTTTTTGTAAGCTATTTTTATAGAGTTCTAACTCTGTAATGTCATGTCTAATACTGATATATTCAATAATATTATTATTTAAATCGAGTAAAGGAATTATTGTACTATCTACAATATAAGTAGATCCATCCTTTGCTGTATTCGTTATCACTCCTGACCATATTTTTTTGGCACTAATTGTTTTCCAGATATCTTTAAATACTTTGTCAGGCATTTCTTTATGTTTAAGAATTCTATGGTTTTTTCCAACAATTTCCTCTTGTGTATACTGTGAAATTTCTTCAAATTTTGTGTTAATATATGTAATGTTTCCTTGCGTATCTGCTTTAGAGACCAGAGCAGTATTATCAATACTATGCTTATACTGACTGAGCAATAAACGTGCTAATTCCGATTCTTTTTTTTGTGCTATCAAGTCGAAACTTTCATTTAAGACAGACATGATTTTTTTTGGTTTTATTGGTTTTTCTATGAAGAAATTTACTCTTAATTCTATAGCTTTAATTAAATCATCTTTATTTTCTAGTCCTGTAACCATCATAAATATTTGCTTTGGATTAAGTATTTTAATTTCTTGTATTAATTTAAATCCATCCATAATAGGCATGAACATATCTGTAATAACTAAGTCAAATTTTTCTTCTTTATATAAGTGTAAAGCTTCTTGCCCATTTGCGCTAAAAGTAACATTTTTTATATTATTTTTTTTGAAAATAACAGATACAAAATCTTGAATAGATTTTTCATCTTCGACATATAATATTGTGTAGAGTTTATTCATTTCTTAAACCTTTTATGAGGCTTTTTAATTTTAAATATCGTTTGGAATAATCTACTGTATTTTTTTCAAAAGCATTTTTTTCAATATCTGCAGTGATTTCTACTATTTCATGGAGGAGTATATTTGAAGCACTCCCTTTTATTGCATGGGCGCTCAACCGTAATGTATTATAATCTTCTGTGTCAATTGCATGTATCATATTTGTAAGATTAAGTACAGAATCTTTTAAAAAAGAGGTAAGAACCATCTTAATATCTTCTAAATCAAAGTCTAATTCATCTGCTATAGCTTGTAAATTAACTATATTCATAGCTTTTTCCTTTTATCAATTGATGCAATAATTTGTATTGTTTGAATTAACTTTTCTTTGCTAATTGGCTTTGTTATGTATTCATCCATGCCAGCATTAAGAAATTTTTTTCTATTTCCTTGAAGTGCATTAGCTGTTAATGCGACTATAGGAGTATGGGGTAGTTTATTCATTTTTTCATACTCTAAGATTTGTTTTGTAGCTTCTATACCATTCATGTTAGGCATGTTCTCATCCATTAAAATCAGGCTATATTCATTGACTTTAGATGCCTTATATAAAGCTACAGCTTCAGCTCCATCATTTGCTATAACAAATGCAATATGAAGTTTTTTTAGTAGAACTGTCATGAAAAGTTGGTTGGATCTATTATCTTCAACGAGTAATATTTTTTTATTATCAAACTGTACGTTTATTGTGTGCTGCGCATTTACCTGCGTAGGCATAGAAATTGGAATTATAGGAATTGAGAAATAAAATTCACTACCAAATCCAAGTTCACTTTTTACCCCTATCTTCCCACCAAGAAGTTGTACTAAGTTACTGCTAATACTAAGACCTAAACCAGTGCCACCATATTTTCTTGTAGTAGAACTGTCTTCTTGGGAAAATGGCTGAAATATATGTGCAAGCTTATCTTTTGCTATACCTTTTCCCTCGTCTTTAACACTTACAAACAAGTAGCTAGAAGCATATTCAAATTTGAGTGTAATATTTTTTCCAGCCTGCGTGAATTTAATAGCATTGCTAATGAAGTTGCCTATAATTTGTTTAATTCTTAGGGGATCTGTTTTTATAGCCTCAGGTACATTTTCTTCAAATTCAAGTATTAAATTTATATTTTTTTCAGAACACTTCGCTTCAAAGAGACTAGATATAACGGAAAGTTCTTCTTTCGTATTAAACTCTACCATGTCTATTTTGAGTTTGCCACTTTCTATTTTTGAAAAATCTAAAATATCTTCTATAATTTGTAAAAGTCCTTTACTTGATTCGTCTATTATTTTTAGATATTCACATGCTTGTTTATCTTTTGTTTCTTCTTTAAGTAAATCTATAAATCCCAAGATGGCATTTAAAGGAGTTCTTATTTCATGAGACATATTTGCTAGAAATTCTGATTTAGATTTTGATGCACTATTGAGTTGTTCTATAATGTTACATTTTTCTTCTTCTTGTTGTTTTTGTAGTTTTTTTGTAAATCTTTGCTTGTACAAGATAAAGACAATTAATAATGATATGAAAAATATAGCAATTTGAATGACTTTATTATTCAAAATAATTGCTTGTATTAAAGGACTTCTTTGATAGGAAACAAACCATGAGAAACTTTTATTTTTAAAAGATGGTATTGGTAAATATGAAATTGAAACTATAGAACTTTCATTCTCAAAATCTTGACGCTCTTGATAAATTCCAAAAGGTTTTCCGAGTGCCATTTTTGTTTTTATCTCATTTGAATGGGACAAGAGTTCTTTTTTATTTTTATCTATACATTTTTCTTTTTTATGTAAAGTACCTAAATGGATCTTATAGTTTAGGTTTTCAGCACTTGTACCGTAGCATGTTTTATGTTTTCTTGTCCACATTTTATTGCTATAATCTGCATTATCTAAAAGAAAATGCGTATGAAACTTTGCTATTTTATTGAGGTGCCTTTCTACATGTTCACTTGAAAATGTAACTTCCATCGCCCCAATATGGCTATTTTGCTTATCGAAGAGGGGGAAAGTATTTCTAAATCCATGTGCTAATCTTCCTTGAACAGAACCTCGAACTGGTACAAGTGTAGTATTTACATATTTATAGTCTTCTCGAATATTTGTAAGATCATCCCCAAACTTAGAAGGCTTATGTGCTCTGTAAAAAGATACATTATTTTTCAAAACAAAGTGGTACTGGACAATGCCTATTTCTTTAATATTTGCATAGAATGGTTTGAGTAAATTATGGAGTTCTTCTCGTAGTAATTTCTTCTTACTTTGAGAAGCTGTATTGGCCTCTTGTATAATAGCTAGCACTCTTGGCATCATGAGAGTTGCATTATATATAGCAATTGCAGTTTTTTTTTCAACTTCATCTAGCATATTATAATTTGTTTGTAATGTTTTTAGATTAGAGTGTATAACCAGATTAATTTTATCTTCAGAATTAATTTTGACAAGGATAAACCCTAAAGTATTTATGATGAGAAAAATGATTACAAGTTGTATACTATTTTTCATTGCTACCCTTAGTCGTAGTTTTTTTGTGCTAGAGATTAAATTCTATGCTTATATATTAATTCAAATTATAATATTTATAATATTTATAATGTAATAGTATTTATATTATACTTATGTCTAACTTAAAAATTATAAAATTATAATATTTATTTATAAATGACATCTTTTGAAGACATTTGAAAGGAACTTTTGCAGAAGTAAATCTCTCTTTACATTGTAAGAATGAAAAATACTGTTATGAGAGTAGTTCTTGAAGAATTGTATCTATCTTTAGATGTTTTTCCACATGTAAAGCAAACTCTTTAATGGCTTTTTTCTTTCTCTTTTGAAAGTTATAGCCTTTATATGAGGGGTTAATCTGTGTGAATATCTTTTCACGTAGAGCGTCGTTGTCTAAAAGGCCGTGAACAAATGTTCCGTACAGATTATTTTTCTTTTTTGCACCTTTTTTAGTAATACCATTATGAATTTCATAGCCATTGCAAATAAGACCAAAAAGGTTATACATTCCTTTTTTTACAATTTTTTCTTTTTGAAAAACAACATCACCTTTAAACCTTCCAAAGCCTTGAATCTCTTTTGTAGTCGATTCTATTTGTAAGGGATCTAAAATACGTTCGAACATCATCTCATACCCTCCACAAATAGCTAAAATCGTCTTTCCTTTGTCTTTTAACTTCTCCTCAAACCCACGTTCACGAAGCCATTGCAAATCATTTAAAATAAGTTTTGACCCTGGTAGAATCACAAGGTCACATGCATGTACTTCATTGGGATTTGAGATGAAGTTTAGCTCGATTTCTGGGTCAATGATTAAAGGTTCAAAGTCTGTAAAGTTACTAATATGGGGGAGTTTAATCACGCCAACACGTATAATAGCCTTTGAGACATCTTGAACATAGTGCATCATAGAGGCACTGTCTTCAAACCCGAGGTTAAAGGGTTTAAAAGGAATGACACCTAAAACAGGAATTTTAAACTTTTTTTCTATAATGTCTACACCCGCATCAAACAAAGACATATCACCTTGAAACTTGTTTACGATTACCCCTATAACATTCTTTCGAAGTATTTTTGGAAGGAGATTATAAACGCCATAAATAGAAGCAAAGACACCACCCCTTTGAATGTCCGCAACGAGAACAATCTTCGTATTAAACTCTTGGGCTACATAAATATTTGAGAGATCCTTATCCATAAGGTTAAGCTCAACAGGACTTCCAGCCCCCTCTGCTACAAGGCAGTCATACTTCTTGCTTAGCGTCACAAAGGCATGTTTTACATGTGGTTTTAAAAAATCAATATCACGGTAGTAGTCCCAAACATTTTTATTCCCCATACTTTTACCGTTTACAATAATATGAGACTTAGCTCCTCCTCCTGATTTTAATAAAATAGGATTCATCAAAGGCGAAGTCTTAAGCCCAATAGCCTCAGCCGCAAAATGTTGGGGAATTGCGATTTCGCCACCCTCATCAGTAACCTGCGAGTTATTTGAGACATTTTGTGCTTTAAAAGGAGCTACTTTGATCCCTTTATGGTGGAGAAGGTACGTTATAGCAAAAGCTAAAGTAGATTTTCCAGCGTCCGAACTTGTCCCAAATATGCTAAGAGATTGCATTAAAGTCTAGGGTATTGTTTGTTAGGGTAAAATTTCTATGTGTCATTGTAAATATTTCCTTAGTACTTGGGCTATTTGAAAGAATCATCCACGGGTGTATAGAGTTGGTACATAGCCCACCACTCAGCAAGACCCTGCGCTTCTTGAGATTGCGTATAAATAATTTTTTGTAAAGTATCGCCATCAAGTCCTTGAATTTCTTGAACTAATTGTGTCATATAGTCACTTGGATATTCATCATCATATACTGCCTCTGGAACTTCTTTTTTTTGTACCGTGAGTATATAAGCATAGAGCTGGGCAGTTTTTCGTAGTTGCAATTCTCTGTTAGCTAATCCCATTTTTAAGTCCTTTTACATTTTCTATTTGCAGTAGTATACTATTGATTCGCTCTTTACTCAATAAATCAATTTAAGTATTTTCATAATTAATCTTCAGATAAATATTGCGTAAAGCCTTCTCTAGTTTTACATGTGCGTATGTATCTTTAACAGCAAAACGTACGTAGTTTTTAGTTAAAAAATCAAAACTTTCACATGTACGAACAAGTATTTTTTGCTCTAAAAGCTGTTTAAAAATAGCAGGTGCATTTTTCGATTTTGTAAGAAAAAAATTAGCATCACTTGTATATATTTTTTTAAAAAGTTTTGATGCTTTTAAAATTTCATACAACTCTTTTTTATGCATTGTATGCAGGTTTTTACTTCTTTTCTCAAATACTTTGTCTTGTAGTCTTTGTGTTAAAAATTCTGTGTCAAAAGATGAAAGATGCCAAAGTGGATTTTGAAACTTTTGAATGTTTTCTTTACTGGAAAAAAGAGCACCTACCCGAATTCCTCCACATGAATGAAATTTTGTAAAAGATTTGATTATATAGAGTTTATTGTAGTTATTAATTTGATTAACCATGGATTTTAAACTTTCAAACTCTAAAAATGATTCATCTAAAATGATAGTACAGTTTCTTTTTTCCCAAATACTAAAGAGCTTTTGTAGGTCATAAAACTTTGCTTCAGGAGTTGAAGGATTTACAAAAGTAACGATAGAATTTTTTGCTGGAATGGCTTCTAAGTGTTTCAAACGGTTTATTTTTATAATTTTTTTACTTGTTTGTTTTGCGGCTTTTTCATATTCCCCATAAAGAGGTGCATATAAATAAACAGTATTATTTTTGAGTGATTTAAAAAGTTCGAAAATCGTAGCAGTTGCTCCGTTAAAAAGAGCAATTTGTTTTTTCTTTATTTCGTATTTTGAAGCGATTACTTGCTTGAGGTTTTTATAAGAGCTATCTCCATAGTTTACAAGCATTTCTTGTGAGAGTTTAATGTCTATGTCTGGATGGTAGCTGTTTATATTGGATGAAAAGTCTACTATTTCATGTGGATGGCATCTGAGCTTTTTTGCATACTTATAAATATTTGCACCATGTTTCATTTGAGTAACTCTTTTGCTCGAAATGTATTTTTATATGTATAAACACGTTTAAGTGCATAGTAATGTGAAGCAATTTTCATCTTATAAAGAAGTTTTTCTTTTGTTATTTTTTTTGGAGCATGTTGGTTGTATGTATTTAAAAAAAGGTTTATAAAGTAGTGATGATGTTTTCTTGCATCAAAACCAACAAGCGCAACTGCCGCATCATAAGCAAAAGTTCCACATGCTGCGTCTATAAAATCAATAACTCCAATTTTTTTACCATTAAAAATAGTATTATCTTTAAAAATATCTCCATGAATGAGAGCATCTGTCTTAAGAGTAAAGTGTTTTAGGAAAACAAAACGTTTATAGTAAGAAAAATAATGTTGCTTTGTGAAGTGAAGTGCTTGAAGAAGTTCACTCTCCATGATGCTATTTGAAATACATTTATTTTTTTGTGTCTGCATGTGGAGTTTTGCTAGAAATCGGGCAAGTGCTTGAATATGGTAGCTTTTAATATTTTTAGGTTGTTTTCCTTTGAGTTTGAGGTAAAGGTACCAACCCTTGTTTGCGTCAAGGCAAAGGGGTACGTTGAGTCCTTGCATGTGAAGTTTTTGTAAATAGGCTTTATCTTGTTCAACTTTTTGTGGAATATTTCGTTCATATTTTTTTAAAATATAACTTTCTTTTTCATTAGAAACTATATATGTAGTGTCAATAATCCCTGAAAGTGTAGGTACAAGGTGGGTAAAGTTATATTTTGGAAAAATACTTTGAACCTCATGAAGAGAAATATTCGTAATGACTCCCATTTAAAGTGCGCATTTCTTCATGGCATTTTTCCAGTCTAAATCGAAGTGTTTTTCAACATATATTCTGTGATGTGGTACACCACAGCCTGAACAGTCTTGGTGGATTTTTTCACCGTAAACACCCTGTCGACCATCTTTTGACTCAATATTGCAAACACTATACTGTGTTTTATTTTCGATTTTTTGTATACCTTCGTCCTTAAAACGAAAGTTAGGACAGGCGCAAAGGTAGCAGTTTAGGGAGTCCATGTCGTGACATTTTTTGTTGTCTTTATAAAGACGACAAAAATCAACTTCCATTTTTACCATATTCTTAAAATCAAAGTAGTCAATAATTTCTTTTTCAGAAAAATCACGGACAAGGAGTTTTTGAACAATGCGTTCATGTTTATCTGCATGTTTATTAAACCAGTCTCTATATCCCACACAACACCTCATATAATTTTATAAACGAATTATTACATAATTTTGTTATAAAGCAATTAGTAAATCAAAATAGCCTACTTCGTTTAGGCAACCTGGTGTGTCATGTATTTACCCTTATGTGTTTGAGCGATAACATTTTGTTTGATTTTTGTCGATGAAGTTTGCGGGTTATAGCTCACTTGAATTATCTTTTTACCTTGAGATTTTAAATATTTTTCTACTGCAATATTGTGAGGTTTATCTCCCCAATCCTCTCCAATTACAAAAATATCAGCATTGACTTCTTTGCATTGGGTTACATACTCAAGTTTGTTATATGAAACCACATCATCTACGCACCCTAAGGCTTTTAACATTCTCATTCTCTCTGCCAATGGAATTACAGGTACATTTCTTTTATATGAAGCAACTACTTCATCAGAAGCAACGCCAACTACAAACTTATCACCCAATGTTTTACAGTACTCTAAGAGGTCTAAATGACCAATATGTAACAAGTCAAAAGTACCAACGGTATATACAGTCATGATTTACTTCCTTAAGCAAAATTTATTTTATGCATAATACTCTTTTATACTGAAGTTTATGCTATACTGAAAAAAGAATTACAAAATACTTAAAATTAGGATTTTTAATGTCAGTAGAAAGAACAATGGAAGAAAAGTTACAAAACCCCACTATTTTATCTTATATCAAAGATATTCCAAACCTTTTATCACTCTCAGGATTAGCATGTACACTCCTTGCAATCTATTATGCGATAGAGGGAGTATATGCGCTTGCTATGATTGGAATGGTTTGGGCAGTTGCTTTTGATTGGGCTGATGGACTTGTCGCACGAAGATTAAAAGGACGAACAGCTACAGATGCAAAGTTTGGAGGACAACTTGATGTACTCATTGATATAGTAAGTTATGGTGTTACTCCTGCAATACTCCTTTTAAGTTATGGAAAATTTGAGCCTATATTCTTACTTGGAGCATTTATAATGATTGCTGCTGCTGCTATTCGTTTAAGTTATTTTAGTACGTATGGCTTAGCTGGTGGGACAAAATACACAGGTCTCGCTCTTGATAATAATAGCTTGATTTTAGTATCTCTCTTTTTACTAGAGGGTTTTGTGAGCAATGGACTTTTTACAATTATTTTATATCTTAGTGGAGTTTTACTTGCAATACTCAATGTATCAGAGATTAAAACACCAAAACTCTCAGGAAACCCTCGAAATGTTTGGCTTCTTGCAGTATATACACTTGGAATAACTGCTATATATTCTTGGAAGCTTTTAAGTTAAAATACATAAGATAGGAAGGAATACTATGAACAAACAAGATACATTTTTAGAGATGATGGATTTTAGGCATGCGTGTAAAATTTTTGATACAAGGCAAAAAATAAGCAATGAAGATATGCACTATATCCTAGATGTAGGAAGAAAGTCCCCAAGTTCATTTGGCATGGAAGCATGGAAATTTCTAGTAATCACAAATGATGGAGTAAGAGAAAAATTAAAACCATTCTGTTGGAACCAACCTCAAATTACGACGTGTTCGCATCTTGTAGTTGTTTTAGCTGGAATTGATGCCTTAAAAGTAGAAAGCGGAGTGGTCCAATCACAACTGATGCGCCGTAATTTACCACAAGAGAAGCTCGATGCATTTATAAAACTTTATGCTTCACACCTGAGTGATACCTTAAGTAGTGATGAAAAAATATACCAATGGAGCGCAAGACAGACGTACATAGCATCTGCGAACATGATGAATGCTGCTGCATTTATAGGAATTGACTCTTGTCCAATTGAAGGTTTTGAGAAAGAGAATGTTGCAAAAGTTTTAGAGTTAGATACAAGGAAGTACCAAGTAGCTTTGCTCCTTCCTTTTGGGTATAGAGTAAATACACAATCAAAACAATTTCGCTCAAGATTTGAAGACGTTATAGAGTTTATTCAATAAACTCTTTACAATAAGGAGGGCTGCATATCTTATGTAGACCCTCCTACTTATCTAAATATCATCGCTATCAAATTCATCTTCTACCATTCTATCAAACTCTTTATCGGCTCTTTGTTGCAACTGTTCTTGACTCATAAACAACGCACCTAATCCTTCTCCAAAGTAAGTTTTGTTTTCTATTTTATAAAAGTAAAAGTAGGACATGTATAGAATGAAGGCTCCCGTTAGTATTGCTATGACTGCTTGCGTGGTATTAAATGTTTGAACCTTGTCTTTAAACTGAATTTCGCAAGCTCCTCCAGGACAATTACTTGTTGTTTTTTTGAGTACTTCTTTATAGACCCAGCATCCTAAACAAAAAGAAAAAACAGCTTCCATAAACAAGAGAACTAAACAAAAAATACAAACTAACACTTTATAAACATCTGGTTGCCAGTTCCAACTAAGATAATAAAACATAGGAATAGATAAAACAAATCCAATAGACCAAGCGAACCTTTTTTGTTTAGCTGATACATATTCAGGTGTTTGGTTCCTCACAAAATATCTTCCAAGTAAAAGACTTGGAGAATAATTAGGGAATGTAATTCTTAGGAAAAAGTCAAACATGAAAAAGGCTAGAAAAATCCGTGATAAGATACCGTTCCCTATCATTACTGAGTTCATAACAGTTATGAGACCTAGAGTAAAGAGTATTCCAGCAGCTGCTTTTGCTTCTCTTTCATTGAGAACCGCTTCTTCGTAACCGAAAACTTTATTGCCATATTCATACATAGGTTTTTCCTTTTAAATACTATTAGTATACTTTCTTAGTGTGTATCATACGTGTATTATAAATATATTTGGATTTAAGGCGCATAAAAGTTAAAAAAAAGAGCTAAAATGATAAAATGTCATTATGAAACATTTAAAAGGTTATAAAAAGAGATACTTCTCTTTAGCTATCATTGCAATGTACTCAAGCGTACATAAGCTTTTACATGTGGAAAGTATACAGATGTATCATACACGTGCTTTAAAACACCAAGAGCATAAGACATCTCCACCAAATAACTTGAAACTATTTATAAATATTTAAAAATAAAAAAGGAACAATTATGCATATAGAAGCAGGCGTAGTAGCAGGAGCAAAGATGCTTTTGAGTTATGGAACAGCAGTAGGAGTTTTAGGTGTGAGTGCGAAGTTAGCGTATGACAACATCAAAGAGAACAATATTATTTCATTTATGGCAAAAAGTTTACTTGCAACACTCATTGTATTTATCTGTTTTGAGGTTTTTCCTCATTACCCTATAGGAATCAGTGAAGTGCACCTCATTTTAGGAACAACAATCTTTTTAGTTTTTGGTTTAGCACCAGCAGTTGTTGGTTTAGCCTTAGGTTTAGCAATACAAGGTTTGTTTTTCGCACAGTTTGATTTACCGCAGTACGGAATCAATGTAACAACATTAGTAGCGAGTATGCTTATGTTAAGTTTTGCTATGAAAAAAATCGTTCCAGAGAAAACAGCATATAAAGAGATCTCTTATACACAAATGTTAAAAATGTCTTTAGTCTGGGAAGGTGCAATCGTTTCATGGGTTGCTTTTTGGGCACTGTATGGACAAGGGTTTGAAGTAGAAAATTTAGCATCAATTGCTAGTTTTGGTTCTGCATATATGGGTGTTGTTCTTCTTGAGCCACTTGTAGATATGGCAGTGTTAGCACTTGTAAAAACATATAACAAAACAAACGAATGCTCAATGCTTTTTGATGCAAGGTTATGTAAAGCATAAATATTTAGAAACGAGAAAGTAAAGGTACAAATGTTAAAAATTATGACACTGAGTTTTCTTGTCATAAATATATATGCACAAGAACTCGAGAGAGAAGATAACCACAGAGAAAGAATTCACTCTGTGCGAGATGTAGTAAGTGGGGTACTTAAAACAGAAGAAAAAGAACTTGATATTGTCAGTGGTTTTTCACATATGTTTGATGATGGAACTGTCTCAGGACAGTTACGCTCAATGTACTCAAGGTATAACTATAAGGATGCTACAAATACATACGCAACTGCTCTTGGTGGGCATTTAAAGTATGAGTTAGCATCGTATAAAGGTTTTAATGGAGGAGTTGCTTTGACAACTTCTCAGAAGGTAAGTACGCTTAGTGCAAAGGGTACATCTTTTAACGATGAACTAACATCAAGTAAGGGAAATTACACCCAGTTAAGCGAAGCGTATGTGAACTACACTTTTGGTGATTTAGCTATACGCTTTGGGAGACAAGAGGTCGATACCCCTTTAGCAGATACGGACGATATTCGTATGACACCAAATACTTTTGAAGCGTATTTGTTACGCTATACAAAAGATGACTTTTTGTTTGTAGGTGGTTTACTGAAGCGTTTTCAAGGTTTTGACGCTGGACTCGACACAAATAAAGCCTGGCAAACAACAGGTGACAAAGGTACTTGGATAGCTGGAGTCACATATGATACTTCAAATATAGAGGGTGATTTGTATTACTATGATGTATCTAAAAGTGATGCTTCAAATACAGCAAATGGAAATGTTGCAAACACAAGCATATATCTAAGTGTTGGTGGGCATGTTCATTTTGCTCAGGAGCATAGCATCCATCTTGATTCACAGTTTTTACAACAAAATGAAGCAGATGCGAGTGGAGTTCAGAGTGTTGTTTATGGTTTTTTGTTTGAGTATGTTTTTGAGGGCGTAGGTTTTAACCTTGCGTACAACAAGTCTAACAAAAAACAGGGCAAGCGAACCTTTAGTGGATTTGGAGGAGGCACACTCTTTACAAGTATGGACAATATGATTCTTGACAACATCACAAGTGACAGAGATGCCCGTGGTATTGTAGGAGGGATTAGCTATACATTTAGAGATGTGAACTTTCTTTATGCCTACGGGGATTTTGATGGTAAAGCAGATTCTAGTGGTGTTACCCAACATATAGAAGAACAAGATTTTGGTATAGAGTATATGCCAAATGAGGAAGTAACCATCGCCTCAATCTACACAAAGCAAGACGACAAAGACCAAACTGGCATCAACGGTGGTAGTTGGGAAAACTTTAGAATCTTAGTGGCGTATAGTTTTTAAATCAAGCTAGGGCTTACTCAAGTCCTAGTTTTATCCTACCTTTTTATCTACAAGCCTACCTGTAATAAACTTATGAAGAATACTCGACATAAGTGTTTGGTAAGGTAGACCTTCCTCAACGGCATATGTTTTAATCGCTTCTAAATCTTTAGAAGTCATTCGTAGATTTACACGCTTATCTTTTTTCAGTGTATTGTTTGCTGTTGTTTGATGTGATGCCATTACTTCATCAAGACGAGTAACAGAAGTCCACTCCCCTGATTCTAGAGAATCTAAAAGTTCATTTTCTTCTTTATCAAGATTAAAATTTTTCATTTTCATCCTTTAAGTATTATTTAGTAAGTTTACGACTTGGAATAATAGTTTTTAAGAACCTTTCATTTTTGTTTTCAACAAAGGGAACAGCTATGACATAGTCTTCAACTTTGACAATTAATATTTTCTGGTGAGCAAACTTTTCTTTGTTGGGATGGGAGACAACATCAAGTAAGTCGCCATTTCCAATATGTGAGACAATTTGCTCAAAACTAAGGTTTCTTTCTTTTTTTAGTAAAAGATTTTTCTCCACATTCCAATTATATGTAATCATTTTTAAATTGTAGCACTATGTGTGCCTTTTGTCAATAATATACAAGGCTTACTCAAGTCCTAGTTTTGTAAGCTCTACCTCTATGTTATCTCTAAAGATTTTTCTCACATTTTCTTGCCCAAGAAGATTAAACTTCGCAGTACCATCGAGTGGTGGTGTTATTTTACATTCACAGTACTCGTTTATCGCTTCGCTTATCTCTACCATATCGTGAAAGTAGTGGTTTCCACTCACGAGAAGCATAGGTACAACTTGTACTTTCAAGTACGGATTTTGTTCTTTTCGTTTGAGTATCTCTTTTTTTATAGCACCTTTAACAGCATAAAAAGGAAATTTACCCTCAAGAGAGCAGGTAAGATTGTTCTCGTCTATCATCTTTAAAAACTCTGAGGCATACGAAACAGATTCTAGCCCTGCAAGGTTTAACACGGGAACTCCGTGAATCACATACACATTTACGATGTCAGGGTTTTCTTTACGGATGGTTTCATCAAGATTTTTGAGATACAGTGAAGTTTCTTTTGTTTTTTGTAAAAGCGGGTTGGTGTAGCGAATGTTGGCTAAAGAAAACTTTTTAAAACCTTTTACCATGCGAATGAGAACTTCATGCTCGTCAGTCGGAAAGATGTTTACGGAAACTACGATGTAGCGTTTATAGCCTTCCATGTCTACATCTGCCATCACCTGAGGGAGGTTTTTGAACTCTTTACCCTCTTTTGCAAGTGCTTTGATGACCATTTTTGAAGAAAAAGCTGTAAAAACTGGTGTACCCTCAAACTCTTTTTTGATGTATGCCTCAAATGCGAAATATTTGTCCTGCTCAATCACTGAGCCAAAACATGAAAGAATTATTGCCGTGCCTTTGTTATAATGTCTGTATCGTTTCATAAAGTAAATCCAAATTTTTTAACTAATTATAGAGAGATAAATTGAAAAAAGCATTAGTCGTATCTGCCATCGCCTCAAACCAAGGGAAAACCTTACTCACTATGGCACTTTTAACACACTTCAAAAACAATGTTCGCCCTTTTAAAATAGGGCCTGATTTTATAGACCCTCAGTTTCATGCAAAGGTTGCCGCAACACACTCAGTAAATCTTGATGGATATATGATGAACCAAGAACAACTTGAGTGGATGCTTCACACGTATCTGGACAAAGATGTTGGAATCTGTGAGGGAGTTATGGGCTTTTACGATGGAATGGACAAAGGTTCTTCTGCGTATGATGTGGCAAAAATGTTAGCTATTCCAACGCTGCTACTCCTTGATGCAGGGGGAAGTTACATAACTATTGCCGCTATTCTCAAAGGAATGTTGGAGTTTCGTGATGACAACACGATTCAAGTTGTTGTTTTAAACAAAGTTTCATCACAAATGCACTTTGACTTAGTAAAAAAACACATAGAATTCGAATGTAAAGGTGTCGTAGTCGCAGGATGGATAGAAAAAAATCTTCCATCTATTGCTTCTCGCCATTTAGGGCTTGACTTAGAAGAGTTAGAAGTACAAGAGTTATCGAGTATTGCTAACGATGTTTTAAAACATATAGATATGCGTTTACTAGAAATCGTTATGGATATAAAAGTGAAAAAGCCTCTTGCTTACCCCTTTAAAAAGATAGTCCAAGAAGATGAAAAATGTGTTCTTGTATACGATAAAAACTTCTCTTTTATGTACTATGATAACATCGAGTACCTCAAAGAGTTGTATAGTGAGTTAGTCTTCGTAGATTCTACAAAAGATGAAGTCATCCCCAGTGACGCAGATGTTGTGGTTATCGGTGGAGGTTATGTAGAAACAGATGAGAGTTATGCTCGCATAAAAGATTCTAAGAACTTTAAAACATCACTCATAACACACGCTAACGCAAACAAACATATCTACGCAGAATGTGCAGGCTTGATTTACCTAGGAAAAAAGATAGACGACAAAGCGATGAGTGGAATCTTAGACATAGAGTTTAAGCTTGGTGAAAAAAGAGCAAGGTTAGGCTACTACAAAAGTGTAAGCTACACCTCACAAAAAATCACCAAAGGACACGCCTTTCACTACTCCTACATAACATCAGCTCCACCAGCATATGCAGGACTCTATAAAATTTCTCAAAAAAATATGAAAGATGGTGGGTATAAAAAAGGAAATATCTATGGGACCTATTTGCATAGTATGTGGAGGGTGTAGAGTTTTTAATTAACAATATTTTTAAGTGATAATGATTTCTTCCTCTCTTCCTTACTATTGAGTTAGAATTGATATGAAATAGCATAAAGGGATATAATAAAAATAAAATAAAATAAAATATTGACATTGTAAATACAATTTTGCTATAATTAAAATATATTCATGAAAGGCTTACTTTGAAATTTGAATGGAATAATGAGAAGAATAATCTAAATATCAAAAACCATCAAGTTAGTTTTGAAGAAGCAAAAGAAGTTTTTTTAGACCCAATGCACATCTCAAAACTTGACCATCGTTTTGATTATTTTGAAGAAAGATGGATAACACTAGGTACGACAACAAAAGAAAAAATTTTAGTTGTTGCCAATATGTTTTTTGATGAAAATGGAAAAGAAATTATTAGAATCATTAGTGCAAGAAAAGCCAACCAAAAAGAAAGGATTTTTTATGAGCAACATTAAAGAGAGAGAAAAGTTTGATGATTATGAAATGTTAGATGAGTATGACTTTAGTGATGGTGTTCGTGGTAGATTTTATGAACCAAAAAAGATACCTGTTTCGTTAAGACTAGACAATGATATAGTTCTATTTTTTAAAAAACTAGCGAGCGAGCAAAAAGTTCCATATCAAACACTTATCAATGCACTCCTAAGAAAAAAATTGCAAGAAGTATAAAGTACTTGCTAGTAATCTTTAAAAAGTGAGGTTAATGTTTTCATAAGTATATAAAGAAGTGATGACAGAATGGTTACAAAATAACGCTACAGTTTTCTATACTTTTTTTCGTTTCCCACTCAAGTGTTTGGAGTTCTGGGGTATCTAAGAACTCATGGACATACCCAAGACAAAGGTAGGCGATGAGTTTGGTGTTTTTAGGTGCATGTATGGAAGCTAATACTTTTTTCTCGTTTAAAATACTCACCCAGCCAAGCCCAATGTTTAAAGCTCTTGCCATAAGCCACATGTTTTGAATAGCGCAGACTACACTGTACTCGCCCATCTTTTTCATACTTGTCATGCCTAGAATCTCTTTGTCTGTTTCTTCATAGAGTACAGCTATGTTGAGAGGAGCTTCTTTAATGCCTTCGAGTTTGAGTTTAGCGTAGAGTTCTTTGTCTTTAAAAATCTCTTTTGCTTTGGTGTTTTCATCTACAAAGTTGTTGTATATAGAATCTTTTATCTGCTGATTTTTTATGATGACAAACTTCCAAGGCTGAGAAAAACCAACAGAAGGTGCAGCAATAGCCGCTTCAAGAATCATCTGAAGTTTTTCCTCTTCAACTGCTTGTGAAGTAAATCGATTTCCTCGAACATCTCGTCTGGATTTTATGATTTGAAGTAGTTTATTTGCATCATTTTTGTTAAAGTTCATTGTGTTATTATATCGAAACAAAAGGGAATGTTATGGTTAGAGCTGAAGAAAATTTACCAGGAAGCGAGGGTGAACATACCTTACAGCTTCACTATAAAACACGCGAAAAAGCAAAAGAATTTTACGATAGAGAAGTATACTCCTACATTACGGAGCAAATGAAAGCTTTTATTGCAAAGCAAAAGATGATGTTTATTGCTACTTCAGACAAACACGGAGAATGCGATAGCTCACTAAGAACAGCACAAACTGATTTTGTGTTAGTGCTTGATGAAAAGCGATTAGTCTATCCAGAATTTAATGGAAATGGCGTTATGGCTTCACTTGGAAATATCTCTGAGAATCCTAATATTGGCTTGTTGTTTGTAGATTTTTTTGAGAATCAAGTGGGACTTCATGTAAATGGAAAAGCGAGTATTGTGGATGAAGCTGATGAGCAAATGGAAGCATTTGCAAAAAGACTTACACAAAAAAGTGTTACTTGGGTGTTAGTTGAAGTAGAAGAAGCGTATATTCACTGTTCTAAAAACATTCCCTTACTCGCTGAAGTCGAATAATCTTCGCTATAATAATTAAAAAAATAAAAGAAGTACTTATGAGTTTTGAATTACTACAACCCCCAATAAACATAGGTGATGAGATTTCACTCAAATCATTTGAGATGATTCACGCAGAAGCTATAGACTACGAAGGCTTTCATAAGTTTAGTGCAGATGAACAAGCCATAGTAGAGCGACTGATTCATACGACTACTTGTTTTGACCAAGTGATAGACAACATGTTTTTTACTCCAAACTCCATAACGAAACTCAAATCACTCCTCGAGAGAAAAGCAAAACTCATAGTAGATACAAATATGATTAGAGCAGGTCTGAGTAAGTTTTACCTAGACAAGTACGAGAATGAAGTTATATGTTATGTAAACGAACCAGAAGTTTTTGAGATGGCAAAAGTAAATAAAACCACTCGTTCGTATGCTGCCGTACAGTTAGCAATAGAAAAATTTAAAGATGAACCTTTGGTTTTAGCATGTGGAAATGCTCCGACTTTCATTTATGCTGCGATTAACGCACTTATAGAAAAAAAGATAAATCTTGACAATGTAGTTCTCTTACTTTTCCCAGTTGGCTTTGTAAATGTTGTAGAATCTAAAGCATACGGAAAGAAATTTTTAGAAGAGTTCAACGCAGATGGTATGATTCTAGAAGGTCGCTACGGAGCATCAACGATGATAGTCGCTTCAATCCACGCAGCCTATAAACTCATAAAAGATTATGATACTGAGTTTGGAAAATATAATGGCAAGTAGTCTAACAAATTCACACGCATCTTCACAGTACGGTGAAAACCCCGTCAAAAAAGGTGAGATTCGCCATAATGAAATGGGAAGTGAGGTCGTTGAGGGTTACACATGTAAACCAAAAGACTACGACCCGAACAAGGCGATAATGCACTATAAAACACTGCTTCTTTTGTGTGATGATGAACGATGTGGCAAGGCAGGTAAAGACAATCGTGCGGCACATTTGAGAGAAATGATTAAAGAGATGGGACTAAGTAAGGGAAAAAATAGAATTAAAATAAGCCGTACAGGATGCTACGGAGCGTGTCGTTACCGTCAAGTGTGTCAGGTAACAGAAAACACACAAGCAAATGGAAACCCTAAAAATAATGCGATTTGGTTAAAACATACCCATCAGTTTAAAGATGAGCAGTGGAGAGAGATTTTCAAGCTTTTAAGTGAAGATGAAACACTCAAAGATGTTTTAGATGAAGAAAACTTCATTGCTATGAAAGTATACGAATAGGGTAATGCAAAAAGAACTCAAAAGTGGCTACACAACAGGGACACATGCGACAGCAGTAGTTACTGCAGTTCTTTTAGAATATATGCAAAATGAAATTGCTGATTCTTTAGAAATCATGCTTCCAAAAGAAAAAAAAGCAGACATTAAAGTGCAACGATGCTCAAGGAATCATTTTAGTACCATAAAGGTAGATAACGATGATCTTGATGTTACGAAGGGGTGTTGTATTCATGCAGAACTTTTTTTACAAGCTCCTCAAGGGTTAAAAAAACAAGTTCCCACATGTTTAGAAGTTCATGATTCTAAGATATTTCTTTACGCTGGTGAAGGAGTAGGTGTTGCGACAAAAAAAGGTTTGAGCATAGGCATAGATAGTCCAGCGATAAACCCAACACCTTGTTCTATGATGCAAAATATGGCACGCACAATCATAGGTGCACACAAAGAAGCACTACACATTGTCATAAGCGTAGAAAATGGAAAAGAGATAGCCAAACAAACAGCTAACGCAAAAGTAGGTGTGTTAGGTGGAATCTCCATCTTAGGTACGAGGGGTATCGTTAAGCCCATCTCAGCAGATGCCTACCTTGATTCTATAGCAACAGAGATAGCCGTTGCAGATGCAAATGGAGTGAAAAATATTGTCTTCACCCTTGGAAATACTTCGCAGGACTATGCACTCAAACATTACGATGAAGAACAAGTTGTTGAGGTAGGTAACTTTGTCTACGAGGCAAGTGAGCGTTTACTTAACACAAGTTTAGAAAAAATGACATTCATAAGTGGAAGTGGAAAGCTCTGCAAAATTGCACAAGGATGTAAAAATACGCACAACCGTTTTGGAACAATAGACTTCGACCTTTTAAAGACTTGGGTTTTAGAAGAACTGGAAGTTGATATACGAGATGAAGACTTTAGAATGCTCAAAGCAGTCTTGCAAACACTTACACAAAGCCAAGTAAAACAGTTTGTGCGTTTTTTAAACTACAAGGCTGGAACACATTTTTTACAATGGTTCGAAGATTTAGGTGTTCGCATACAAACAATAGAAATAATCACACTTCAAGGCGATGATGTGATACGCAAGGAGATACAATGGTAACAATAGCAGGCTCAGGAATGGGTGCATATAATTTTGACAATATACGTGTAGATTTTAGTCAATACGAGATGATTTTTTGTGATCAAAACTTCCAAACAGATTTAAGCAATGTAGTCAAGGGGAGTTTTAAAGTTGTCAAAGCTGCGATTTTAGAAAACTTAGACAAAGAGATTCTCTACATTGTAAGTGGTTCGCCTACATTTTTCTCAGGTGCCATTTTGATTTTAAATGTGCTTAAGCGTGAAAACATTGCCTTTAGAATCTTAGACAATACTTCATCACTGAACTATATGCTAGCGCAAACGGGTGTGTCTTTAGTCAAAACAGGAATCGTAACATTACATGGAAAATCTCGTGTAGATTTGGAAAGCTTTTTAGTAAAAGAGCATACTTTCATCATTTGCGATGAAGATACTCCAAAGATTTTAAAAGAGGCGACGGCTTACCTTGATGAAGCAGACTTTGGTATAATGCTAGGAGAACATTTTGGCTACGAAGATGAAAAGTTTTCTCAAACTACGCTCGATACAATGTTGAAAAATCCACCAAAAATGCCCTACGCACTTCTCATAACGCGTAACTTTACACCATTGCCAACTATTTCAAGTGAAGATTCTATTGAACATGAAAACGGGATGATAACCAAGCAATACAAACGCCACATATCTCTACAAAACCTCGACTTACACCCAAATATGCTTGTATGGGATGTAGGAGCAGGGAGTGGTTCGGTGAGTATAGATGCTTATAAACGCTATAAAATCCGTTCTATTATGTTTGAAAAAAATGAAAAACGCGCAAAGATGATAGAAAATTCACTCAAAAAACATAAGATTCTAAGTACAAAGCTTTACATCGGTGAAGCAAGTGTAGACTATAAAGTAGAACAAAGTACACCTGAGCGAATCTTTGTAGGTGGTGGTGGAGACAAGGTTATAAGCGAGTTAGATTATCTCTACAAACGACTCGCTGAGGGTGGAACTATGGTGGCAAACTTTGTAACACTCCAGCACCTTACAACAGCGATAAACACACTAAAAAAAGCAGAAATAAAGTTTGATATTAAGAGCATCTCACTCACAACATACACGATGAGTTTACTAATGCCACAACCTGAGAGGGTTATGCATCAGATTATTGTTAGAAAAAACTAGATATGCTATAATAAAATAAATACTTCAAAGGAATTACCATGATTGCAAGAAGACAGACCTCTATTAAGGTTGATGCAGTTGCTTGGGATGAGGCAAAAGAGATTTTTAAAGAGTATAACCTTAGCGTAACGGATGCAATAAATATTTTTTTAAATAAGGTAAAACTTATACCAACCCCCGTTAATAATCAAATATTTAAACGAATATATTGTGCCCTAGTGTAAGGCAAAAGTTCGCAGGAGCTACGAGTAGCTTCAAGGACTTTTAACGAAGCAATAGGGTGCAATATATTCGCCCTTCGGGTAAAAGATAAGCCATCATCTCCTGCGTTAAACTATCTTGAAGCTACTCGTAGCTACTACAATAGTTTGCCTTGTAGCTAATAGCTTATCTTTTATTTAAATATTTGATTATTAACGGGGTTTGGTATTACTAAGGGTCTTCCTTTTGACATCAAGTTGCCCAATGATGAAACACTCAAAGCGATGAAAGAGGTAGAAGAAAGCAAAGCCTATGCTAAAACTCTTTAGAACAAAAATATTTTTAAAAGAGTACGCAAAGATAAAATTTACAGACAAGCTTTATATGAAGTACATCGTCTATGTAACAACACTTTTAAAAGAAGAAGATTTGCCCTTAGAATCTCGTAACAATCAGTTGAAAGGAAACTGGAATGAGTTTTGTGAATTTCATATAAGTGGTGATTTACTTGTGATTTATAAGATTAAAAATGACACTTTGTACTTGACTCGAATAGGTACGCATTCGCAACTTTTTACATAAAATTATGACCATAAAGACAAAGAGTATAGATAAAATTGTAATGAAAATCCAAGCTTTAACTCAATAAGGTTAAAGACTAACTGGATGTCGTAATAGAATTTTACGAGAAAAAAAAGGAAAAGTCAAGTGAAAAATGATGTTAAGGCAAAATTTATAACAAGTAGTAGACTTACAAACTATACTGACTTTGAAGAATATAAACAAAATCTTTATCAGAGTGAGAAATATTATATTTTACTTTCTATTTTAGAGGTAAGCTTAAGAAATTCTATAAATAACTATCTTATCAAGAAGCTTTCTATCGACTGGTTAGACAATGATATTTTGCATAAAGATACAAAACAAAAAGTCAATGAAGCAAAAAA
>NZ_JAEMVA010000021.1 GCF_029215955.1 Sulfurimonas sp. SAG-AH-194-I05 | reverse complement strand
GATGATTAATTATATGTGAATAACTAAAAATCTTTTATGTGAATAAGATATATTAATATCGGTAAGATGCCACGAGACTTGTTATTGTGTGCGATTCTTTTTCAAGTTTAAATTGTTTTGAATTGTGAATTTGTGAAAAATCTAAAAGAAATTTTTGGTATCGTACACTAAAACCAAATCCATAATACGCTACAAAATTTTCTTTTTCAACAGAATGGCTATCTGAAAAATTATTTCCATCTAAAAATATATCATGTGCTACTGCGGAGCCAGCACCCATAAGATTGAAACTAAATCCCCAAGGACGTTTTTTTGAATATTCTTTTTGTCCATATGCTAGTATTCCTGGATCTGCTCCTATGTTCATTGATGAAACACCAAAATCTTCTTCTATATTCCAACCAAGTCGTGCCTTAATACCAGCAGTTGCATTAATAGCGATATTTCCAACTTCTGCAGAAACAAAGGGTATAACTGCACTTTCTAAATCAGAAGTTGTTTTACTCTTGTATCTCCATTTTTGTGTGTATTTTAAATTGATACCTAATTCATTATTTATCTGATTATCCCAACCATTGATTTTATCAAAATTCATAATTTTATGGTAGGTTCTTTGAATCGATTCACTTTGTGATGCTGGACCAACTGTACCTATTTTGAGTGTTAATGAACGTAATTCATCTTTTGATGCTTTATGAATTCCTGTTTCAAAATATGTCCACCCTGCATAGGGACGATCGTCAAGTATTAAGCTAGTTGTTGCTACATCAGTAGGTGTAAAAATCTGGTTAGCAAGAGCAAAAGTAATGTAAGAATTTGTTGCTACATCATTATTACCAAGTAAACTATAAAGTGCATAGTCTTCATTTGGTATTTCATAAAGTAAATCAAAACTTTGTCCTGCTGAATAACTTTTATCAGTAGCATAAAAAACATCGTTTTCTGCATATATATTTAATCTTTCAAAGATCCATTCTTTGTTTGCAGCTTGAAGCTGCACAGACACCATAAGTGTGATAAGTAGTGTTAGTAAGTATTTCATGAGAAAAATTATAACAAAAAAAACCTATAAACATATTATTTGTATATAATATATTTAAAATTAATGCTTAGAGAAATATATGAATATATTAGGAATTGATCCAGGAACAAGAAATATGGGGTATGCAATTATATCTTTAGATAAAGGAAAAATAGCTCTAGTTGAAGCTGGGCTTATTAAAATGAAAGCAGAAGAATTACAATTTCAAATACCTCAAATGGTTGAGGGTTTAAGTACAATCTTTGAAAATCATACTATAAATGAAGTAGCAATGGAAGATATTTTTTATGCGCACAATCCTAAAACTACGATAAAACTCGCACAATTTCGTGGAGCAATTATGTTAAAGCTATTACAAGAGTTTGGTCAGTTTAGTGAATATACAGCATTACAAGTTAAAAAAGCACTCACAGGAAAAGGTAAAGCATCAAAAGAACAAGTTAACTTTATGGTGAAAAGACTTTTAAATATTAAAAAAGAGATTAAACCGCTTGATATTTCAGATGCAATGGCTGTAGCAATAACACATTCTCAAAGAGTTAGGTTACAAAAGAAGTAAAATTTTTTTAGATATACTTTCAAAAAAAGGAAATTATAATGACAACACTTGATAACGTTAGTATAGTTAAGGCAGCAAATATTTATTATGATGGGAAGGTAACAAGCCGTACAATTCATTTAGCAGATGGTACAAGTCAATCTTTAGGAATTATGCTTCCAGGTGAGTATACTTTTAGTACGAATGAAGCTGAAATTATGGAAATGTTAAGTGGTACGCTAGAAATTAAACTTCCAGGTGAAGAGTGGAAAACACTTCGTACACCGGAGACTTTTAATGTAGAAGCAAATGCATCTTTTGATTTAAAAATTAAAACAGTAACAGATTATTGCTGTTCGTATATTCAAGCTTAACTTAGGAAACCACTACATTTTTTGGTAATTCTATAATTGTTTTTGTTTTGTTATCTCGGCTTCTCATGGTGAGTTGCCCCTTTAGGTGCTCTTCTATTATTGTTTTACAAACATAGAGTCCAAGACCTGTACCATTTTTGGACTTCGTTGAAAAGTATGGTTCAAATACCTTTTGTAATATATCTTTTGGTATTCCACCAGCATTATCTTCTATTTCTATAGTAATACAGGTTTGACTTTCATAAGATTTAACTGTTAATTTTTGTGCATCATGTGGATTTTCTTTAAAAGCATCTACTGAGTTTTTCAAAATATTTATAATTGTTTGAACTAACTCATTTTGTAATGTTGTTATGAGTAATTTTTCATCTATATCTTCTTCATAAAGTATAGAATATATTTCCATTTCACTTCTAAGCAGATTATTTGATTTTTCAAATATTATATGCATAGGCACTCTTTTAAGTTCCTTGTTTTCCTTGAAGAAATTTCTAAAATCATCAATAGTTTCAGAAAGGAAAGATACAGTTTCCTCTATTCTATTGTAAGAGCTTGTTATTAAATGATCTTCTAAAATATCTAACTCTTTTTTTATTTTTAGAGTTGCAATAATCGTATTTATAACTGAAAGTGGCTGTCTCCATTGATGTGCTATCATACTTATCATTTCGCCCATGGCAGATGCTCTAGAATTACGTAAAAGCTTTTCTTGGTGTTCTTGAAGAAGTTTAGCATTTGTTATGTTTTCACTAAATATAATAAAACCTATATGCTGCGCACTTTGATTATATTGGGGCACGAGAGTACTGAGTAAGCAAATTTCTTTACCTTCGGATGTTAGGCTTACTTTTTCAAATTTTAATACCTTTTTCTCTCTTTGGTGTTTTTGTATTTCTTCTTTTAAAGCTACTGGCATTTGTAATCGCTCTAAATAAAAATAGTCATTATTTATAATACTTTCTTTATCAAAACCTAAAAGATCAGTATAGGCTCTTGATGTTTGTGTTATAAGGTTATTTGTATCAATTTTAAGAAGAATAACGCGTTCATCAATTGTTTCTCTTTCTTTTATGAGTTCGTTATTTAAGTCTTGCACTTTTTTAATATTTGATTGTAAAAGGTTGTTTGTGTTTGTTACATTTGTTTGGTCTGTTATTATGAGAGCTACAAGCCTTTTTTCTTTGTCAAATGGTATAACACTGACATCTTGTCGCATGTGCTTAAAACCAGATATTTTAAGTTGGTTGATTTTAATTGGGAGTAAATATTTTGTAATTGTAGCAGTATAAAAAGTCGGAGTTTCCATTCTTAGTGCTGTTTTTATTTTTCTTTTAAGGGTTTTTCCATTTATATTTGTAAATACTTCGTCAATCTTATGATTGAGAACATCTACTTCTTTTAATTGTGTATGAATTTCTAACCATTTATTGTAATAAAAAATACTAAGCTCTTCATCAAGTATGATAATTCCATTATCAATACTTGCTATGAGCTTTTCATTTACATCATTGCTTCTAAGATATTGTTGAGTTGATTTTTCAGCCACTCTATTGATCCATCCTTTGTGAGTATAAATATTTCACCATTAATCTTTTGGTCTTCAAAATTGAGTTGTGTATCTATAACAATAACTTGCGAGTATTCTTTAAATGAATCATTTTGATCCATTTCGTTTAATGGAATTTTACTAATACTTGGAAGTGAAAATTTTACTTCAGTATTCATTTCTTTTGCTAGTCTTGTTGTTAGTGAAGATGTTAGTACATTTGTAAGTTCAAGGATAGCATCTTGTAAATCTTCATCTGTTTCTAATTCTAAATGTAAAGCAAGATTTTGTGCACTTTCATTATCAATAAAAAAAGCACTTTCCCCACTAAACTCTCCAGCAAAGGCTTGTGTAGAAAAGAAATAACTATCACCTTTTAAATCATGTAATTCGTTTAAGAGTTCTGCTGTTTGCATAATTTTAATATTTGGAATACTAAGTGATGCAAATGCATCAAGCATATCTGCAACTATCGCTGTTGCATTGCCATATGCCACATTCATAAGTTCTTGAAGTACATCTTTTTCATCTTCTGTTAAAGTGATATTACTCATTATATAAGCTCGAGTATTTCTTGCATCTTATCAGCATTAATTGGTTTTTGAATATGCATTTCAGCACCAAGTGCCATTACTTTTGTTTTCGCTTGTTCTTGAATATCTGCAGATACTACAATTACTTTAATTTTTTGATTACATTCTTTTATAAGAGGTAATGCTCCATACCCATCGAGTACGGGCATTGTTAAATCTAAAAATACAACATCAGGTTTATGTTCTTTAACGAGTGCAACTGCAACTTCACCGTTTTCTGCTTGAAAAATTTCAGCATCACCTACATGTGCTTTTAATGACTTTACAATACTTAGTCTTGCTAATTTTGAATCATCCGTTACGAGGTATTTCATATATTTCCCTTAAAATAAATCTTCTTCATATTTTATATATGTACTTTCTATATAACATGTGGCACTTTTGAGATTTGAAATATTATAGCACTCTCCAATAGTAAATGCAAGAGTATTTCTATTTTTTATAATACTTATCCCATTTTCCATATCTAAAAGTGATAGTTTTGCATTTTCTAACAAGCGAGCATCTTTTACATCTGTAAATTCTAACTTCATACTAACCCAGTCAAAAGCTCGTGCTTCATCTTGTCCTGCTAATGTTACTAGCATTGTTGTGGCATCTATAATATCTATAGAGCGTAGCTCTCCATTTTTAAAATGATCAAAACGTTTTAAAAATTTTGCAACATTATCTAAGGGTTTCAATTTACTGACACCCTACGCATTCCATACTTCTATCTTCAACATCGTTAGCAACTTCAGGTGATTGTGAACGAAGGTAATATGTCGATTTCAAACCTAACTTCCATGCTAACATATAGATTTCATTGAGGTATTTTCCACTTGCTTTATCGAGTGTTATAAAGATGTTGAGTGATTGCCCTTGGTCTATCCATTTTTGACGAATTGCTGCGGCTTTAATTAAAAGCGTTTGGTTTAAGTCATAGGCTGGTGTATAGTAAGCCCATGTATCGGGTGATAGTTTTGGAACAACAACTGGAATTAAACCACTTAAATTTTCTTCAAACCATTTTCGTTTAAACACAGGCTCTATGGCTTGTGTCGTTCCTGTGAGTATAGAGATAGAAGAAGTTGGAGCAACTGCCATCAAATAACCATTTCTCATCCCTTGTTTTTTTACTCGTGCTCGAAGCTCTTCCCATTCATACGTAGAAGCAAAAAGTCCACCACGGTCAACAAGGTTTATAACTTCCGCGTTTGCGTGATCTTGTGGCATAATCCCTTTTGACCAGTCTGAGCCTTCATAGTCAGGATAGCTTCCTTTTTCTTTTGCTAAATTTGATGATGCCGCAATTGTGTTGTAACAAACTGATTCCATGATTTCGTCTATTTTATCAAAGTGCTCTTGTGTTCCCCAAGTGATACCTTGCTCTGCTAACATTTGTGCCTCGCCCATAACACCTAGACCTATGGATCGGGACTTCATATTTGTACGTTTAACTTTTTCAACAGGGTAAAAATTTAAGTCTATAACATTGTCTAAACATCGAACAGCAGTTGGAACGATAGAGTTTATTTGCTCTTTGGTGTTGATTCGTGAGAGATTAATAGAAGCTAAGTTACAAACAGCAGTGTCTCCGTTTATTTTTTCTTTTTCTACTACAAAAATTGGAAGTCCACCTAGTGAATCAAGAGCAGTTACTTTTTTTGCTGGTTTTGTTATACCACTATCTACTGTTACTAACTCTTCTTCTTCGTAAGAGATACTGTCACCACTTTCAAAAATGAATTTAATTTTATAATGGTTAGGATTAGTATTTTGAAAAATTTCAGTACAAAGGTTTGAACTTCTAATAACACCTTTATGCTTGTTAGGATTTGCTCTGTTTGCATTGTCTTTAAAACAAAGAAATGGAGAACCTGTTTCAAAGTATGATGTTAGTATTTTTTTCCAAAGATTTTTTGCTTTGATTTTTTCTTTTACAATACTTTCATCTTCTTCTAATTCTGTATAACGTTTGTTAAACTCTTCGCCATAAAGTGTAGTGAGTTCACGAACATCATAAGGATCAAACAAAGTCCAAATTCCATCTTCTTGAACTCTTTGCATAAATAAATCATTTAACCACATGGCAGGAAATAAATCATGGGCACGTCTACGCTCTTCACCAGAGTTTTTCTTTAAGTCTAAAAAGTCATTTATATCAATATGCCAAGGTTCCATGTAAACGGCAATGGCACCTTTACGTGTTCCGAGTTGGTCAACTGCAATTGCAATATCGTTTGTTATTTTTAGAAAAGGTACAGTTCCACCTGCTGCATTTTTATGGCCGTCAATGAATGAACCCATAGAACGAATTCCAGTCCAATCCCAACCGATACCACCGCCAAACTTTGAAAGCATTGCCATCTCTTGATAAGAGTCGAAAATTCCTTCAATGTTATCAGGAGTTGAACCGATATAACAAGATGATAACTGATGTCGTGTTGTTCTTGCATTTGATAATGTTGGAGTAGCTAACATTACTTGAAACTGTGAAATCATGTTATAAAATTTAATTGCCCATTCTTGTTTGTTGACTTCTCGTTGTGCAAGAAACATAGCGATTGCCATAAACATATGTTGGGGAAGCTCTATAGGATTGCCATCTGTATCTTTAATGAGGTATCTATCGTAAAGTGTTTTAACACCAAGATAATTAAACAGCATATCACGCTCAGGAATAATGTGCTTATCTAGCTCTTTTAAATCATACATATCTTTTAAGCCTAAAAATAAACGTCCAGCTTTTTCACCACGAATAAAGTATTTTTCCAAAGTGCAATACCCAGTAAAAGAGTTCACTTGATGGTAAAGGTTAAACATAAAAAGACGTGAAGCTACGAAAGTCCAGTTTGGTGCATCGATGTCTATTTTATCTACGGCTGTTTTAATAAGTGTCTGTTGGATTTCTTGACTTGTTATGCCATCACGAAAATGAATCTGCGCATCTACTTCTAGTTCACTTTGTGAAACGTTGTACAAACCTTTTACAGCGGCAGATGTATACTTTTGTATTTTAGTTATGTCGAGTGGTTCTGTTCTTCCATTGCGTTTTATAATTGTAATCATTCATATCCCCAGTATGTTTTTCAATTTTTTATGTAAAAAATTCAAGAAGTATTTGCATAAAAAATTGTCTATAAAGTATTTGATTTTATCCAAAGATATGTATAAATTCCCTGAATTTTATTATGAATTATTGAGATTAAGTTAAGTAGTTTTACATATAATTTGGAGTGATATTTTGTATAACCCTAAGAGGATTATACAATGTGAAAATGAGTTCTATTTAAACACTCTTTTAAAAATAGCATCAACATTTTTAGTGTAGTAGTCGTAGTTAAAACACTCACGAATTTTTTCTTCGCTGAGTGATTCTCCTAACTCTTTATCTGCTAACAAGTGGTTAAGGTAAAGCGACTCACCATTTTCATCTGTGCTTGCTTTTCCTTGTTGAATCTCTTCCCAAACTTTCATTGCATTTCTTTGAACGATTCTGTAAGCATCTTCACGTGAAACACCTTGAAGTGGAAGTTCAAGTAAAACACGTTGAGAGAACACAAGGCCACCTGTTAGGTTAAGGTTTTTCATCATGTTCTCAGGATATACAGTTAGTTTTGAAATAACGTTATTCATACGGTGTAACATAAAGTCCGTTGTTATAAACGCATCTGGCAACCAAAATCTTTCAGTTGAAGAGTGAGAAATATCACGCTCATGCCATAAAGCAACATTTTCCATAGCCGGTGCTGCATAAGAGCGAATCATACGAGCAAGACCTGTTATGTTCTCTGTTAGAACTGGATTGCGTTTATGTGGCATTGCTGAACTACCTTTTTGACCTTTTGCGAAGAACTCTTCTGCTTCATATACTTCTGTTCTTTGAAGGTGTCTTACTTGAACAGCAAACTTCTCTATTGTAGATGCCATGAGTGCTAAGGTTGTTGCTAGTCTTGCGTATCTATCACGGTGAACAACTTGGTTCGAACATGGCTCAGGTTTAAGACCTAGTTCTGCCATTGCGTATTCTTCTAGTTCTAATGGTGCATGTGCAAAGTTACCCATAGCACCAGAGATTTGACCTACACAAATAACTTCCATAGTTTGTTCAAGATTTGTTAAATGTCTTCCCATCTCATCATACCAAACAGCAAGTGTTAAACCAAATGTGATAGGCTCGCCATGTATACCATGACTTCTTCCAACCATTAAAGTCATTTTATGCTCTTGTGCTCTCACTTTAATAGATTCCATAAGCATCGTAACATCTTCGATGATGATTTTTAGTGAAGCTTTCATTTGAAGAGCAACACCTGTATCTACTGCATCTGATGATGTCATACCATAGTGGAACCATCGTGACTCATCACCGAGTGATTCTGCTACACTTGTATTAAATGCAATGAGGTCATGTTTTGTTACAGCTTCTATCTCTTCTATTCTTTCAACTGAGAATGTAGCATTTTTAACAATTTTGTCTGCATCTTCTTGAGGAATTTTTCCAAGTTTAGCCCATGCTTTTACAGCTGCCTTTTCTACTTCTAACCATGCTGCGTATCTTGCATGTTGTGTCCACTTTTCTTCCATGATTGGTCTTGCGTATCTTTCTACCATTTATAATTTCCTTCTTAATCTTATGCTAAAATTCGCATAAATAAAGTAATGAATTTTACAAGGTTTTTAGTAAAAAACTCATTAAAGAGGAATTGATTTGCCATTTGTAAAAAAGAAAATGTTTGCCAAAGAAAAGAAAAAAGCCTTTCTCTATTTAATAGATGAACTAGGATACACACAAAGAGAAGCACAGCGTTTTATCTCAAAGGGTCGTGTTCTTATAGACGGCGAAAAGATGCTGAAAACTGCGGGTGAAGTTGAAGGTGCATTTGAGTTTATTTACTTTGAACCTATAACAAAAGGTTTAGTACCAGCATATGTAGATAAAGAGTTTGTGCTCTTTGATAAGCCAAGTGGAGTTCTTGTCCACCCGCAGACAAAAAAGACGCCCTACTCTTTAATAGATGAACTCAAGTTTCAGTTTGGACGTGATGCAAACATAGCACATAGAATTGACCAAGAAACAAGTGGACTCGTTCTTTGTGCTAGAAACAAAGTAAGTGAACGTGAAATTAAAATGATGTTTCAAGAGCGAGACATGAAAAAGAAGTACCTTGCCTTAGTGCATGGTGCATTTAAAGGTAGTATGTGCGTAGAAGCACCTCTTTTACGTTCACAAGCTGAAGCTGCCATAGTTAGAATGGTTGTGCATGTACATGAAGATGGTAAGGCATCTAAAACCGACTTTAAACCTTTAGAGTATTTTCCACATGCTAACATGACTCTAGTAGAGTGTTCACCTTATACCGGAAGACAACATCAAATAAGAGTACACTTGTTTCACGTGAAACATCCTATAGTAGGTGATCCCATTTATGGGCAAAGCGAAGAAGACATGATTCGGTTTTTGGATAGAACATTAACACCGAAGGATAGAATAGAAAAATCTGGAGGAACGCGACTTTTGCTTCATGCGAATGAGCTTGAATTTAATTTGTATGAAAAAGAGTATCATATTAAGAGTAAGGTTGATTTTTTAGCAGAAGTTAAAAAAAGTTTAGGATGTGAATTAAAGTGAATAATCTCCTTTAAAACCTTAAATCCCTAAAAATAGGGCTTTACTTGTTCACATGTGTGAATAACTTTTTCACATGAAGTTTATAGAATATTTATAAAACTGCTTAAACTACTATAAAACGCTTTGAAGCCCTATTTATAGGGATTTAAGCTATATAAAAGCATTCTATTTAAGTTAAAATTTAGATAAAATATATCTTAAAGAAAGAAAGAATTTACAAATTTATATTCACTAAAGTTACGTTCTATTCACACGTTAGAACATTGTGTGAATACTACACAGTAGGTGTAAAATTTAAAATATTTTTATGGGATTTTGATTTCTTTAAGAGGGAATTAGTAAATTTTATTTTTTTATGAAATTTGGTTTATATAAGATTAGTTCGCTATTATTACATTCATAAACGACCTCCCTGGTGTGTTGGTCGTTTTACTACGTGAGAGTTAAACTCCGTTATATCTTTTAATAATTTTCTTTACACGCGCTCTTAAATTTCTTAATGCATCTGAACTTGTTTTACCGTCAGCTGTTAAGTTTTCAAAATCATCACCTAGTTGTGCTTTTGCCATCCAACCAATTTTGTTATGGTACTTAATACCTACAAATCGTACATCACCAAAATGACCTTTACATAATTTGTAAACCTCTTTGATTCTATCTGCATCTAATTTTTCTGCCATGATATTTTCCTTCTATAATTTACTCTAATTATATCTCAATCTGCATTTAGAAAAAATAAAAAGTCTTATTTCTCGTCGTTTGAAACAGCTTTATAAAAGCCTACCATTCCAACACTAACTACGATAAGTAAAAATACCATTTGAAAAATTTCTACCATACTTAGAGTTCTCCTTCTGTTTTTTCTTTTAACTGACCACATGCAGCAGATATATCTATACCCTTAGAGTCACGTATAGTACACAACAGGCCATGGTTAATCAAATACTCTTGGAAAGATACCATATCGGCTCTTGTAGGTCTTTTATACTCTGTTCCTGGATAGGGATTAAAGTATATAAGATTAACTTTTGCTTTTATATCTGTAAGAAGTTTAACAAGTTTTTTTGCAGAACCTAAGTCGTCATTTTTATCTTTGATTACAAGGTATTCAAACATAACACGTTTGCGTGTATCGATTGGAAAGCGTTTAACTGCTTCAATGATAGAGCTAATATTATGCGCTTTATTCATGGGTATAAGTTCAGTTCTGAGTTTATCATCAACAGCATGAAGTGAAATAGCTATATGTACACCTAAGTCCATTGCACCTAGTTTATCTATTTTATTACTTAGCCCACTCGTAGAAACTGTTTGACGTTTTCCACCAATACAAAGACCTTCTTCTTCTTTAAAAATCTCAATAGCCTTTGCTAGGTTATCTAAGTTATCGAGTGGTTCGCCCATGCCCATATACACTATATTTATTTTACGGTTATGCTTATGGTCATTATCTCGTTTGAGTGCTACAACTTGTGCTACGATTTCTCCAGCGGTTAAGTCTCGTGTAAATCCACCTTTGGCAGTTAAACAAAATGTACATCCTACTTTACATCCAACCTGTGTTGAGACACATATCGTGTATTTAGCTTCTTGAATAACTATACCGTTAGTATCGTGCTGTGTATCTTTCATCTTTAGCCACACAGCTTCCATAGTTTTACCATCTTGAAGTTCAAGTAAATACTTAATGGTACCATCTGTTGATTCTTCTTTATTTTTTATACGTAGTGGGTTTACTACAAAATTTTGCGAGAGTTCTTCTTTCATAGCTTTTGGAATATTTTTCATAGCATCAAAGTCTTGAGCATAATGATGGTACAACCAACCATATATTTGTTTCACACGAAAGCTAGGCTTTATTTGCTCCATAAGTTCTTTTTGGGTAAAGTCTAAAAGTGAGGGCTTCATTTTTTTGTAAGCTCTTGGATTCTATTTTTCACATGCTCAAAGAGTAGGTCTTTTGCTTTATCATGATTTTTAAGAAAATCTGCATGAGCATTTTCATCTGTATAGTTTGTTATACAAAAAACACCACCCGCTGGAATGTTAAACTCTTGTGCAATTTTAAGTACAGCGAAGAATTCCATATTTTCTATACCGATTCCTAAAGGTAAAAATTTAGCAGCAAGATCTTTACATGTGGAAATATAGTTAGATGAGTTTACTACTATATCTTTTACATTCTCAGTATTTGTAGTTACTACATTGTCGAGTGGTGTGTATGCATCATTTCGTAAAAATGCAAGTTCAATATTTGAAGCGGTTTTTGATTCTACTATATCAAATATTTTATGGTCACCGTAGCTTCCAGCACTTCCTACAAAAAGTAAAAATTCTGGTTTGTCAAAAAGACAAAGACGTGTAAGATTCATAGCTGTTTCTACCATACCAACACCCATTGGTTGAGCAAAGCTAAAAGTTTCGTTATTTCCTGCGCAGATTATCATTTGTATACTCTCTTTTTAAAATTTTGTTTTATTGTTTCACGTGAAACATATTCATGCATTCTAAATTCGGACAGGTATACCCTCGTCATGTAAGTAATGTTTTAAATCCATAATATCTATCTCTTTATAGTGGAAGATACTTGCAGCTAAGGCAGCATCTGCTCCACATTCAAAAGCTTCTTTTATGTGCGCCATTGTACCTGCTCCACCAGATGCTATCACGGGAACATTTACCGCACGTGAAATTTGCTCTGTGATATTGAGCTCAAATCCAGCCTTTGTGCCGTCTGCATCCATAGAGGTTAGGAGTATTTCTCCTGCGCCACGGTCTACTACTTCTTGTGCCCATTCTACTGCATCGAGTCCAGTATCAACGCGACCACCATTTAAAAAAACATGGTATTTGTCCCCTGCTCTTTTTACATCTATAGCAGTTACAATACACTGCGAACCAAAACGTTTTGCGCTTTCGTTTATTAATGCAGGTCTTTTTATGGCTGCTGAGTTAACACTTACTTTGTCACATCCAACATGTAAGAGTTTGTAAATATCTTCTAGTTTCCGAATGCCACCACCAACAGTAAGTGGTATAAATATTTCACGAGCAACTTGGGCTACAATGTCCACTATTGTATCGCGGTTATCTGATGATGCAGTAATATCTAAGAACGTTAGTTCATCTGCACCCTCTTCATTGTAGCGACGTGCAACTTCAACTGGGTCACCTGCATCTTTGAGACCAACAAAATTAACACCTTTAACAACACGTCCATCTTTAACATCAAGACAAGGAATGATTCTTTTAGCGAAGTAATTCATGAGTAAATAAAACCTTATATATATGTAAGAACATTATACAGAAATAGACTTATGATAAGTTTTTACATTTTATTATGTTTTTGTAATATTATATGTAAATAAGAAACATAATATCACATTTAATAGAGAGAAGTGTATCTCAATTATGTAATAATAAAATTTATTGATATAATAGTGCATATAATAATAAGGCAAATGAGAATGAATAAAGAATTAATCGAAGAGATAGATCAAATACCAATGCTCCCTGAATCTATTTTAAAAGTAGAAAAAGTATATGCAGATGAAGAAAGCTCAATTAAAGATATGACAGACGCATTATCAAGTGATCCTGTAATTATTGCAAATATTTTAAAAATTGCAAATTCTCCACTGTATGGATTTTCTGCAGAAATTAAAGATATCGCAAGAGCAGCTTCACTTTATGGAAAAGATACAATCCGTTCTTTCGCTTTAAATATTGCGGCAAATGAATGTGTACCTATTGATGTTACTCCTTATGAAATTACTTCAGGCGGATACATTAAAAAAGCACAAACACAAAATGCTTTGATTACAAATTGGGTAAGCAAAGTAGATAGAAGTCTTTTAGCAAACTTAGCTCCAGCTTCTTTCTTAATAGAAATTGGCAAAATTATGATTAGTCGTTATTTGGTAAACCATCAGCTAGAAGGTAAATTTAAAGAATTATGTTCAAATACTGACTCTACTATAGAAGGAAATGAAAAAGAAGTTTGTGGATGTAACTCGTATGATGTTGCTGCGACTATTTTTCATCACTGGAACTTTGATCCTGAGTTAGTTCATTTAGTTCGTTATGCAAATACGCCTGATGATGCACTTGACGAGGAAACAAAAACATTAGCGCGTTACTTACATGTAGCCAAAACGGCTGTTGATTTTACAGGTAACTTATCTAAAGAAGGTCTTGAAGAGGCATACGATTTAATAGAAGAGTATGAACTCGATAGAAATAAGTTCGATATGGCAGTAGAAAAAATCGAAGAAGCAGCTTAATATTGAAGTAAGAAAAGATACGTAAAGGTAAAGGTTCTAAGATTGTTCTATTCTTAGAACTTTTTATACACCTTCCATATTCCTTCTATCGTTTGTTCCAGCCAACCATACCCCACTCTTTTAAATCATTTTGTAATGTTTTCATTGTACGATCTTGTTTATGACAAGCAAAACAAGCATTTGTTTCTTTTGGCATTTTATACATAAGTGTTTCTTTGGGTGTTACAAAACCAAACATGTGGGTTCGTACTGTGAGTGGAGATTTTCCAGTATGTTTTCCTACTTTTGGCATGTGACATTCAACACAAAGAGAACCTTTTGAATCAGCTTTGTGTCTTGTATGTTCTTCAAGGGAATTTTGATGCGGACCAATAGGGGAGTTAAAACTATGGCATTTCATGCAGAGGTTATTTCCAGTATTTTTTTCTGCTGTTGGCTGGAGTGAATGTGGAGAATGACAGTTAATACATGTAATCCCATGTTTTCCCTTCATAGAATGTACAAATTCATTTCCTTGCGTACGATTCTTTTTACCCATACCATTAGCATAGAATTCTTTCGTTTCTTGACCTAAAACAAAAGGAGCAACCATTTTATACTGAGAGAGTGGTTTACCAGGTTCATACCCAAAAGGATAATCTCTTGCATCACCAAATAGTGCGCTTATATTGTGGTCTTCTAAACGTTTGTCACGGTTTCGCATGTGGCATTGAAGGCAAACTTCATTTTGTCTTACTGGGTCACTGTTTATGGCGAGATACACAGGTGAATCAGGGTTTTTCACATGCTCTGATGCTGGACCATGACATGATTCACATGCTATACCACTCTCAACCCTCTTCTCTTTGGACATAAAGCCTGTAAAATGGCAACCATCACAGGCACGTGAAGTTGGAAGTTCTTCGTTAGCATGTGGATAGGCATCTTTATACCAGTATTTCCATGGTTTAAAACTTTGCCATTTTTGCGTTTGAACATTCCACTGATAGTTTCCTAAAACGTAATCTTCAGTCCCGTTACTATCTTTGCGGAGCATAAAACGTTGTTTAAATTTTCCACCAACCGTATATACTGCATCTTTAAGTGTAAAGTTTGCATTTGCGGGGAGTTGTGAAAAGTCTGCAACTACAACTTCAGGATTCTTTACAGGATTTTGAATCATCTTGGGATGACGAGAATGTGACCAAGTCTGATGTTTTTCTTTATGACATTCAATACATTGAGATGAACCAACAAAATGCGCACCCTTTTGCTCTATTGGCTGTAAATCAACTTCAGTCCCTACTCTATCTTGTTTAAGTTGTGTATAAAATGGAATTATTTTCGATGTTTCTTGATAGCCAAAATACCCAACAATAGATAAGACTACAATAGTTAAAATAAATAATAATTTTTTCATTATAAATGCCCTCTTCCGTAATTTGAAATAGGCGGCATTATACACTTAATAGCTAAATTTAAAATTTCTTTGTTTCTATTACCCCTTTATAAGGAATTTTAGTATAGAATGTACTTTATGAGAAAAGAAAGTGTAGTAGCAAAGAAGAAGTTTGGACAAAACTTTCTAAAAGATCAGACTGTTTTACAAAAGATCGTCGAAGCGATGCCCAAAAACGATAATAAAATCGTAGAAATTGGGCCTGGCTTAGGTGATTTAACTAAATTTTTAGTAGATGTTAAAAGTGTAGAAGCTTTTGAGGTCGATACCGATTTGTGTAAACTGTTACAAAACGAATTTAAAGAAGAGATTGCTACCAAACGACTTCACATTCATTGTGGAGATGTGCTTAAAGTTTGGAAGAGTAGTTTAGTGGATGAACCGTATGATTTAGTGGCTAACTTGCCTTACTATATCGCGACAAACATAATCCTAAAAGCACTCGCAGATCCAATGTGTAAAAACATACTTGTCATGGTTCAGCTAGAAGTTGCAGAAAAATTTTGTGCACAGGCTGGGGAAAAAGTATTTGGCTCTTTGGGAATAATAACTCAAAGTGTAGGAAACGCTCACATTGTTGTGAAAGTTCCTCCAACTGCATTTGAACCACCTCCAAAAATTAATTCTGCTGTTTTTTTAATGCAAAAGAAGAAAGATAGACCAGAAAAAGATTTCGAAGATATGCTAAGAGTTTCTTTTAGCCAACCTCGAAAAACTTTAATGAAAAATTTATCTTCGAAGTATGACAAAACAATTCTTTTAGAAATTTTTAGCTCACTAGAGCTTATACAAACGATTCGTCCTCATCAAGTTTCCACTAATAACTATCACCAACTCTATAAACAAATTAAAGGGAGTTTGGATGGCAGAAGAGAATCAGGTAGCTGAACAAAGCAAGCCTCAAAATACACATCAAAGAAAAGAAGTAGATGGTAATCGTGAACCAGAAATTAAAAATGTAGACGGTAACCGTGAACCACAGCAAAAAAATGTCAATGGTAATCGTAAACCGCAACATAATAATGCGAATCGCAAACCACAGCACGCAAAACAAAATGGCGATAAACCTCAGGGAAATAAACCAAACAATAACAACAAAAATAAAAATAGAAACCGTCACCGTAGACAACCTACCCCTGTGGATGAAAATTTAAAAGCTTTTGTAGTAAAAAACCAAGAAGCACATAAGCAAAGACTTAACCCTCATTATAAACTCGACTTAAACTCAACTGGTAAACTTCGTATTACACCTCTTGGTGGACTTGGTGAAATCGGTGGTAATATCATGGTTTTTGAAACAGAAAAAGAAGCAATTCTTGTTGATGTTGGTATGAGTTTCCCAGATGAAAATATGCATGGTGTTGATATCTTAGTACCAGATTTTGCTTACCTTCGTGAGATTAAAGACAAAATTGTAGGTATTGTTATTACACATGCACATGAAGATCACATTGGTGCAATGCCTTACCTTTATAAAGAGATGCAATTTCCGATATACGGAACTTCTTTACCATTAGCAATGATTGGTACGAAGTTTGATGAGCACCATATTAAAGAGCATAGAAAATATTTTAATCCAATTGAAAAAAGAAAGATTATTAAAATTGGAAATGACTTTGAAGTAGAGTGGATGCATATGACGCATTCTATTATTGACTCTTCTTCTGTAGCTATTACAACTGAAGCTGGTACTGTAATTCACACAGGTGACTTTAAAATAGATTACACTCCAGTAGATGGATATACAGCAGACTTACATCGTTTAGCGTACTATGGAGATAAAGGGGTTCTTTGTCTTTTAAGTGACTCTACAAACTCTTATAATACAGTTGCTACAGGTTCTGAACTTAGTGTTGCTCCAGCACTTGATCGTGTATTTTCTAAGGCTGAGGGACGTGTTATTATGTCAACATTTAGCTCAAATATTCACCGTGTACAACAAGCAATTCAATATGGTATTAAGTATGGTCGTAAAATCTGTGTTATTGGTCGTTCAATGGAGCGAAATATAGAAATTGCAATGCAATATGACTATGTTCGTTTCCCTAAAAATATTTTTATTGATGCAGACGAAGTTGCTCGTTTAAGTGATAAAGAAGTTCTTATAGTTACTACTGGTTCTCAAGGTGAAAATAATTCAGCTCTTTTTAGAATGAGTATTGGTGAGCATAGACATATTAAAATTAAACCAACAGATTTAATTGTTCTTTCTTCTCGTGCAATTCCAGGTAATGAGGGTTCTATTTCGCAAATGTTAAACCATTTACAACGTGCTGGAGCAAAAGTGTCACATGATAAGGGACTTCATGTATCAGGACATGCTTCAATGGAAGAGCAAAAACTTATGTTACGTCTTGTTAATCCTAAGTTTTTCTTACCTATTCATGGTGAATATAACCATGTTATGAAGCATCGTGAAACAGGTATTATGTGTGGTGTTCCAGAGAGAAATATTTTACTTATGACGGATGGTGAACAAATCGAAGTTGCACCGAAGTATATGAGAAAAGTTAAAACTGTAAAAACTGGTAAAACATATATTGACAATCAAAATAATCATAAAATTGATGATGATATTGTTCTTGATCGTCAAAAACTTGCAACAGACGGTATTGTTATGATGGTTGTTCAAGTTGATGGTAAGCATACTAAAATGCTTGCAAAACCAAAAATTACAACTTTTGGTATTGTAGCCGACAAACAAGATAAAGCATTTGCTAAAGAGATGGAAGATATAGTTGAACATTTCTTATTACATATTAAAGATGGAATGCTAGAAAATACACGCGGGTTAGAAAATGATTTACGTCAGATTGTTCGAAAACACATTTATAGAAAAATGAAAAGATATCCTCTGATTGTTCCTCACGTTCTTGTTTCATAAGTAATTCATGAAGCTGTATTTTTTACAGCTTCACACTAACTGATAAAAGAGGTACCTTAATGTTAACTGCTAATGAACAAATTAACGTTCTTTTAGACTTTGGAACACTTATTTCTAAAGAAAAAAATCTTGATAATATTCTAATTATAATGGCTGATTATGCTAAGTTACTGCTAGAAGCAGATCGTTGCAGTATTTTTTTAGCAGATAATGAAACAGGTGAGCTTTATAGTAAAGTGGCTCATGGAACAGATGAGATTCGTTTTCCTATGTCTAAGGGAATTGCAGGCTTTACCGTCCTCTCAAAAGAGATTCAAATCGTAGTAGATGCTTATAATGATTTTCGTTTTAATAAAGAAGTAGACAGTGAAACAGGCTACCATACTACAACAATAGTTACAGTGCCTTTGATTAACCATGATGATGAAGTTATAGGAGTTTTTCAAGCACTGAACAAGGTTAATGGTGAGCTTTTCTCAACAACAGATGCGCAAACACTTTTGTTGGTTTCAAACTATGCTGCATCAGCGATTGAAAATACTTATCTTTATCAAAGTATAAAAGAGAGTCAGGAAAAATTAATTTTAAAACTTTCGACTGCTGCTGAGTTTAAAGATAATGAAACATCTGAACATACAAAACGCGTAGGACTTTACGCGCAACTCATTGCAAAGCATTATGGTATGCGTAAGGAAGATATTGAACTTATTTTAATTACAGCACCGATGCATGATGCAGGAAAAATAGGTATACCTGATACTATTTTACTCAAACCAGGAAGATTAGATGCAGATGAAATAGTAGTGATGAAAACGCATTCTACTATAGGATATGAACTTTTAGATGATTCAAATACCATGTTAAAAACAGCAGGACTCATAGCAAAAGAGCACCATGAAAAATACGATGGCTCAGGCTATCCTGAAGGTTTAAAAGGCAAAGACATTAATATCTTTGCACGAATAACGGCTATTGCAGATGTATTTGATGCGTTAACTTCAGTACGTCCCTATAAAAAAGCATGGACATTTGATGCTTCAATGAACTTTTTACAAGAACAAAAGGGAAGTCATTTTGACCCTGAACTTATCGATATATTTATGAAGCATAGTGATGATGTGAAAAGAATTTATACACAACATAAAGATTAATGAAAAGGCCTCATGTGGAAGATGTAAAAAATATAGAATTTGAGAATGCTGTTAAAAGTATGATGCTACATGTGGGAGAAGATCCACAAAGAGAAGGTCTAAAAGACACACCCTCACGTGTGCGAAAGTCGTATGAATTTATTTATGGTGGATATAAAGAAAATCCAAAAGAGATTCTTGAAAAAGCACTCTTTAGTACTACGAATGATGAAATGGTTCTTGTGAAGGATATCGAGTTTTATTCCACATGTGAACATCATCTTTTACCTATAATTGGACGTGTACATGTGGCGTATATACCAGATGGTAAGGTTGTAGGACTTTCAAAAATTCCTCGTGTTGTAAATGTATTTGCCCGTCGTATGCAGATTCAGGAGCAACTTACAGAGCAGATAGCAGATGCTATTATGGATACTATTAAACCTAAGGGGGTAGCTGTTGTCATTGCTGCTCGTCATATGTGTATGGAGATGCGAGGTGTTGAGAAAATAAACTCAACAACTACATCGTCAGCTCTTCGTGGACTATTTAAAAAAGACGAAAAAACAAGAAGTGAATTTTTCTCACTTATAAACTCTCCAACTACTGCACGTTACTAAAGTTCTCTATGCCTTTTAAATCACTTAAAGAGAAGTTAGCTGGGCAAAGTTATTCTGTCTCTTTTGGTCAAATCATTAAAATTAATGCCACTGTTATTACTGCTCGTGGACTCAAAGTTAGTATTGGAGATATGTTAAAAATTGTCTCTAATGACACGGATCAAACAAGTATGGGTATGGTTACAGAAATAGATGGACCAACTTTTTTTATAACTCCTTTTAGTTTTGTAGAGGGTTTTTGTTCTGGCGATAAAGTTTTTTTAGACTCAACTGGTATGAATATTCCAGTAGGAGAGGGATTACTAGGGCGTGTTGTAAATCCTTTTATGAAACCTATTGATGGTCTAGGCATTATACGTGATTCAATGCTCTCTCCAATAATTAAAGCACCCATAGAAGCTATGAAGCGTGGTATGATAGATGAAGTCTTTAGTGTAGGCGTTAAAAGTATAGATGGCCTTCTAACATGTGGAAAAGGTCAAAAACTAGGTATTTTTGCAGGTTCAGGGGTTGGTAAATCGACACTTATGGGTATGATTGTTCGTGGATCAAATGCACCTATAAAAGTGGTAGCCCTTATAGGTGAGCGTGGAAGGGAAGTACCTGAATTTATAGAAAAAAATCTTGGTGGCAACTTAGAAAACACTGTTATTATTGTTGCAACTTCGGATGATTCCCCTTTAATGAGAAAATACGGTGCCTTTGCTGCTATGAGTGTTGCGGAGCATTTTAAAGAAAAAGGGCTTGATGTTCTTTTTATAATGGATTCTGTTACACGTTTTGCCATGGCACAGCGTGAAATTGGATTGGCTCTTGGTGAACCACCTACTTCAAAAGGGTATCCACCATCTTCTTTAACACTTTTGCCACAGTTGATGGAGCGAGCAGGAAAAGAAGAGGGCAAAGGTTCTATTACTGCCTTTTTTACAGTTCTTATCGAGGGTGATGATATGAGTGATCCTATAGCGGATCAGTCGCGTTCTATTTTGGATGGGCATATTGTTCTTTCTCGGGAGTTAACTGACTTTGGTATCTATCCTCCTATTCATGTGCTTAACTCTGCTTCGAGGGTTATTAGTGATATTATTACACCTGCGCATATGAAAGCAGTGATTAAGTTTAGAAGACTTTATACACTTTTAAAAGAAAATGAGGTTTTAATTAGAATTGGAGCGTATACAAAAGGTTCTGATCCTGAACTTGATGAGGCTATTAATAAAAAAGAGGCTTTGTTTGCTTTTATGTCTCAAAATTCAGAAGAACAAACTGATTATAATGAAACGGTACAAAAAATAGTTGCGCTTATGGAGTAGGTCCTAGAATAACTTCTGACTCTATCCACTTGTTTCTCTCAACCCTCATATTTTGGTTATTTGTAATTGCTAGTTTTGTTTTTGACCTAAACTCATACATACCCATAATACTTAAAATTTCTCTATCAAGACCAAAGATATCTATGTAGGAATACACAAGTGCTTCTGCTTTTTTATAAAGTTGTTTCGCTATTTGACCTTTTATTTGAGAGTGAAAAGCGAGACGAAAGAGATCACCTATTTTATCTCTACGCGTTTTGAGGTGAATGAGTTCGCCTAAGGTATTTTTTATCTCTTTAATATTCCCTTTTAATGCATATCCCTCAGCAATAGAAGAAAGTTTTGCCCAATGATTTTGCAGTAAATTACCTAATTTTGTAGCGTGTAAAACATTATATTTATCAATTATTTCATAACAAAGAATAAAATCATTTTCTTCGTAGGCATCTTGTAGTTTTTTTACAGCCTTACATTCTTGTATCTGTGTCTCTACAATCTCTTTAATCGATGCAATATTTTTGAGACGTGTTAATTTTGTGAGTGCAGCATCAAGTTCACAGTTTGTTATATTTTCCCCAATTTTTACTATTTGCTTTTGCATTTCGTTTGGAACATTCTTATAGGTTGGGATGAGCGTAAAAAGTTCATTTTTTATAACAATTTTTTCAATCGTTTGAAAGTCCCGAGATTCTAATGCCTTCAAAAATCGGATAAAATCATCATTAAAATTGAGTATGAGTTTAATAATAGGTCTTTTTTGTGCAACTGCTGCAAATTCATTGAGCAGGAGGAGCGCATTCTCTTCTCTTCCATGTGCAATTTGTCTTTGTGCATTTTTAAAGGTGTCCTTCCAGTATTCTTCCATTTTTATATACTGAAATGTAGTCATAAGAGGAGGAAATTTAGCTGCCATGGCATAAGCAAGTGCATACTTTTTTTCCATATAAAGTGCTTTAAATCTTCCATAGTTCTCAAATGCTTTAAAAAGTATATCTATATCTTCACGTTTACTCTCAACATATTTAAAGATACTAAGAACTTGCAAAGCAATATCTTTATTTTGTTTTTTTAAGGCATCAAGTGCTTGTTCATAGATTTTTTTGTACGCTGCTTCAAGACTTAGAAATTCTTTTGTATCATGTAAAAGAGGGTCTATTCTTACTAAGTTATATGCTTTGTCAAGGTTGTTATGGATGATGAAAGAACTTAGTTTTTCAATATTCGTGAGTTTTATCTTTTCTATGGAATTATTTTTAAGTACAGCTATCATAGAGGTTGCATCCACTACAATAATATCAGTTATAGTATCCTCAAATTCGATATATTTATGATGCAAGAGTTTATATGTATACACATTATAAACACTAACATAATTATCATCACCAAGTACCATTAAATAGTTAGGATTAAACATTCGTACTATTTTTGTTATTTTTCTAAATGAGGTTGTTATTGTTGTTGTGAGTGTTTCATTTTTGAGAGAATTAAAGTATAGATTTCCTTTTACATCTGCGCTTATTAATTCTGTAGCATCTAAAAAACATAGTGACGTTATTCTTTCTTTTGTATTTTGAAGGATTATTTTATTTGTTCTTGAATGAAGATTGATAGTAAATATCGTTCCATTATGACCTCCACATGCCATGAGGTTTTTGTAAAAACTAAAAGTACTTACTGCAGTAGAAGTTTTTTGTAGTTTTTTTGAGGTATATTGAAATGAATAGAGTCGAGCTAGTAAAGAAGAGCCATCATAGCGGTATTGTAGAACTCTTCCGCTTTGTGTTGCTGCAATAATGTATTTTGATTCTAAATCGAATTCAAGTTCTTCAATGATTTCTCCATCTGCTTTTATAGTTTTAAGTATTGTATTACTTGAAATATGGAGTATATAGATGAAAGATGCTTTTGAAAATACCATTAACTCAGAGTTGAGACTACATGAGTAGGCTGTAACTTCATGGTTTATATTTTCATGGGACAATGCAACTTTTGTTTCACATGTAGCGGGTGAAAATAATTTTACACCGTGAAGTTGCGTAGCTACAGCTATAAGATTGTTATCTAGTTTTTTAATTTCGAAGATGTCTGAACGTGTTCGTAAGCAATGAGAAGTTTCTAGCATAATATATCCAGTAAATAGTTATAAAATTATATGTAAATTATATGGTGTAGAGGCTGAAAGTGAATGATGAGGTATTAAATTACACTATAAAGTGTAATTTAATCAGGATTAACACGCTGGAATGTTACCTGTATCGCTACCGTACTCTTTTACAAAGTCAAAGTAGTGTTGTGTGTATTTGTCTTTTAATGCTGAATCTTTTGCCTTAGGGCAAATAGATTTAATTTCAGCTGCAAGTCCATCAAGACCAATAGCTTCCCACTCTGCTAATGTATGTTTTGCAGCAAAAGCAGCCCCACTCATACTATCACAAGATTTTTTTAATTTCTTCCCGTAATATTTTTGACCTTTACCGATGTCAGCACTAGCAGTTGTAGCACCAAGAGATAATAGTAATGTAGCACCTAATGCTATTTTAACGATTGAATTCATTGATTTCTCCTTTTTATTTAATGTATTTTAGCTAATAATTGTGAAATAATTGTGTAAATAGTATAATTAATTTATCTTATTTAGGTTAGGTGTAACCTTATGTTCTATTTGTAGGTAGTTTTTATATTTATTTTCAGTTAATATATTTTATTTACTAATAGTTGTGCTGATACTTTGTTGTTAAACTCATTTTTAGCGACTGTATAGCTACATGTTATTTTTCTATCATGTGGCATTGTATACACTGTTCTAAAGGCTATAAGTTCTAAAGTTTTTCTTTCATGTGGATTTTGGCGAATTTCTATGCGTGAATGTGATTTATCTGCCCCCATGAGTTTTATGTTTACAACCTCTGCATTTTCAACTAGAAAAGTAGGGCGTAAGTTTGCTTCACCGTAAGGTTCAAACTGTTCAAGTAAGCTTAAGAGTTCGAGGTCAATGTCTTCAGTTTGTAGCGTACCACTTATAGACTCTTTAGGTATAAAATCCTCTTTGTCGAGTTTAGAAGCTGTTTTATTTATGGCTTCTCTAAAGGCATCTATATTTTCTTCTTTGAGACCTAGCCCAGCTGCCATTTTATGACCACCAAATTTACTAAGGTAAGAATCATTAGCTTTAATAAGCTCGTAAATACTTACTTCACCTATACTTCGAGCACTCCCCTTAGCAAAACCATTTTCAATGCTTAAAACGATAGCAGGACGTCCAAAATGCTCTACTAATCTTGCTGCAACTATACCTACTACGCCCTCATGCCAACCTTCTCCTGAAACTACGATAACGTCTGCGTTAGCATCTCCACATGTCAAGGCCTCTTTTGTACATTCTGCTTCTGTTTCTTTTCGTAAGTTGTTAAGTTGTCCTAAAAGTTCAAACTGTTTAAACGCAGCATGTGTATCTTTGGCTGTATAAAAATCAAGTGCAATACTCGCATCTTCAAGTCGTCCTGCTGAATTTATACGTGGAGCGATTTGAAAGGCTATATCTTCAGAGGTGATAACTGACTTATTTAAAAAGTCTCGAATTATTATAGAAGAAGGGCGGTTTGAAGTCATGAGCACTTTTAAACCTTCTCTTACGAGCGTTCTGTTTATATCTATGAGGGGCATAATATCTGCGATAATAGCTATCGCTAAAATATCTAGGAATTGTTTCATATTAATACTAAGATGTAACTCTTTTTTAACAAGACCTAAAAGTAACCACGCTACCTGGGCTCCACATATTTCCTTAAATGGATATGTACATGTGGAAAGTTTAGGGTCTACTATGTACGTAGCATGTGGAAGTATATCTCCGGGGGTATGATGGTCAGTTATAATGAAGTCTATACCTCTCTCTTTACATATTTTAGATGCTGCAACTGCTGCAATTCCATTGTCAACAGTAATCACAAGGTCAGCATCAACTCTCTCTAAAACAGTGGGACTAACACCATACCCATCTTTAAACCTGTTTGGAATAATAGCCTCTAAAGGGTAGGGTATTTGTCTGAAAAAATCCACCATAATAGCAGTAGAACTCACCCCATCAACATCATAGTCCCCAACCAAAGTAATTTTTTCTTTGTTATTTATAGCATGTGCAATACGCTTAGCCGCATGTGAGGCATCTTGGAGTAAGGCTGGACTTGGAATATCTGAGAGTTTTTTTTCCTCTTGAGAAAATCTTGAAGAAAGAAGTGCATAAAGAGAATTTTTTGTTAGTATTTTAGTATTTAAATGTGTTGTATTTTTCATGATGTGAAAGGAAAGAGTTTTCAAGCGTACGCTTGAAAGGAGTCTTTATACTTCTTGGTTTTTTGCACTGCGACTAGCCTTAACAAAAGCTAGTATAGCAGGATTTGGAGTTTGTAAACGTGATGTAAATTCTGGATGAAATTGTACACCTAAAAACCATGGATGTCCTTGAATTTCAACAGTTTCAATCAGACCATTTGATTCACCAGTTACAAGCATTCCAGCATCTTCGAGTTGCTGTCTGTATGCTGGATTCGCTTCATAACGATGACGATGTCTCTCATGGATAGTTACCTCGCCGTTGTATGCTTCTCGTAGAAGCGAGCCTTCTTTTGTATGACATGGGTATTCACCTAAACGCAGTGTTCCTCCCATTGGGGATTGGTGTGTACGAAGTTGTGTTCCACCTGATTGGTCAAGAAAATTGTCGATGAGGTACACCATAGGGTGCTTTGTGTCTTCATCAAATTCAACTGAATTTGCACCTTCAAGACCTAAAACATTTCGAGCATATTCTACAAGTGTAAGTTGCATACCAAGGCAAATTCCAAGATAAGGAACCTTATTTACTCGAGCATATTCTATTGCTAAAATTTTCCCCTCAACGCCACGTGTACCAAAACCACCTGCAACAAGGATTCCATCACATTCGCTTAAAAGTTCTTCAACACCTTTTTCTTCAATCTTTTCGCTGTCTATCCATTCTATAGCAACACGAGTATCGAGGTGTGCACCACAGTGAATAAGTGATTCTGTTAAAGATTTATATGCTTCTTTAAGTTCAAGGTACTTGCCAACAAAACCTATAATCGTTTTGTCTTGCGGTTGTACTATTTTTTTTACAAGTACATCCCATGCGCTCATATCTGGGTTGAGTTCTCCAAGTTCAAGCTCTTTAGCGATAGGCTTTAAAATACCTTGATGTAAAAAAGTGATAGGGATACTATAAATAGTCGTTGCATCAAGTGCTTCAATGACACTATCGGTATGTACATCGCAGCTCATTGCAAGTTTTTTCTTAAATGCTTTTGGAAGACCATTTTCACTACGAGCTATAATCATTTGAGGAGTAATACCGATACGACGTAACTCCTGAACTGAATGTTGTGTAGGCTTAGATTTTAACTCACCAGCAGCTTTGATGTAGGGAATAAGTGTTACATGTATGAAAAATGTTCCAGCAACTTCTACGTCGTGTTTCATTTGGCGAATAGCTTCCATGAAGGGAAGACCCTCGATATCTCCAACTGTACCACCAAGCTCAACAACTAAAATATCGTGCCCTTCACCAGCGAGTTTTATACGGTTAACAATCTCTCCAACAATATGAGGAACAACTTGAATTGTTTGACCAAGGTAGCCACCAGAGCGTTCTTTTTCGATGACTGAAGAATACACCTGCCCTGTAGTGAAGTTGGAAGATTTCAAGTAAGAACTGTCAAGAAATCTTTCATAATTTCCAATGTCTAAATCTGTTTCTGCACCATCTTTTGTAACGAAGACTTCACCATGTTCGAGAGGACTCATGGTCCCTGGATCAACATTAATGTATGGATCAATTTTAAGCATACCTACTTTTTTACCAGAGTGCTTAAGTAAGGTACCAACACTCGCAGCAGTAATACCTTTTCCTAACGAACTTAAAACGCCACCAGTTACAAAAATGTATTTTGTCATGCTTATTCCCTCTTTCTTATGTATAAATTAATTTTGCGATTATAGTATAAGATCACTTAAACTCTGTATAGCTATACTTCAATATTTAAGTATTTCATGTGAAAAGAGTGCTATAATGTCCTTAAAAAGTGAAAAGATAAACACATGGAAAATGGAATACTTTACGTTGTAGTAGCACTGGGTGTATCAATAGTATTAAATATATTTTTAAAAAGACTTGGCGTGTCTCAGATTATTGGTTATATTCTAACTGGAACATTGATTGTATATGCTTTTGATTTACGTTATTTAAACGATTCTCATATTTTAGAGATGGTTGGTGAATTTGGTATAGTGTTTTTAATGTTTACCATTGGACTAGAAATTTCTCTTAGTAAAATGGGTTCCATGAAAAAAGAGATTTTTCTCAATGGATTTATGCAGGTTACTTTTACTGCTATTGTAGTTTATTTAATAACACATTACTTTTTAAATTTACAAGTAAAGACTGCTTTGATTATCGCTTTAGCTTTTTCTCTTTCTTCTACTGCAGTAGTTTTAAGTTACCTAAAAAGTTCAAAAGAAATCCATACACCCTACGGTCAAAAAGCAACGGGAATCTTAATTTTTCAAGATATTGCTGTGATTCCTATTTTAATTCTTATTGGATTTTTAACAACGCATAGCGATGAAAGTTTATCGAGTATTATTTTTCAAACAGTTCTGAGTGCAGTCTTTGTTATAGGACTTTTATTTGTTGTTGGCAAGCGTATTATGACATGGTTATTGCACTTTTCTGCATCATCAGAACTTGAAGAATTATTTATGGGTTCTGTACTCTTTATTGTTGTATCTGCTTCTATTTTTGGGCACTATATGGGCTTTACATATTCTTTAGGTGCTTTTGTCGCAGGGATGATTATTGCTGAAACAAAGTACCATCATAAGGTGGAATCAGACATAGCACCTTTTAAAGATTTACTTCTAGGAACTTTCTTTGTTGTGGTTGGTATGAAAGTAGATGTTTTTATTTTTATGGATAACATAGGACTCATTGTAGGTATATTTTTCACAGTTGTAGTTTTAAAAAGTTTTGTAATGTATGCTTTACTCCGCCTTACCTCACCACATAATTCATCTTTAAAAACTGCTCTTGCTTTGTCTCAAGTTGGAGAATTTTCATTTGTAATTTTTGCACTAGCAAGCTTAGGAGGTCTTTTAGAATCTGAACTTGCGCAACTTTTAGTTCTCATAGTGATTTTTTCTATGATGGTAACTCCTTTTTTCATTACACGTATAGGACGCATAGTGGAAATGATGCACGGTCGTATAGAAGTAGTTGAGGATATGCAAGCCTTAAAAAGTAGAAGAGGGCATGTAATCGTATGTGGTTACAGTATAGTTGGAAAATTTGTTGCACGACATTTAGATGAACTCGATGCTCCTTATATTGTAATAGATAACTCAAATAAACATGTACAAGAAGCGCTTGCAGATGGTATAGAAGCATACCTTGGCGATGCCTCAAAACATTCTATTCTTGAAGCTATACATGTGGAAGATGCTTCTTCTGTTATAGTTACTCTTGATAATCCTGAAAAAAAACGTCTTATTTGTGATGCTATTTTAAAACATACTAGTGATGTGAGCCTTATTGTTAAAGTTGTTTCTTTAGAAGAGAAAGAAATATTTAAAGCCTTAGGTGTTCGAGTAGTGGTTGATGGCAAGTTAGAAGTAGCTCGAGTTCTTGTAGAACGCATGAGTGTTTGTCAGTTAAAATATCGTTAATTTTACTATGTGTACTTTACATGCTATACTACGAATATATAAATACTGATTTTTAAAGGATATACAATGGGTTTTTCAATTAACACAAATATTGGAGCTATGAACGCTAACTTAAATTTAAATCAAAATAATCAGACTCTACAAAATAGCTTAGGTGCTCTTTCTTCTGGTACAAAGCTTGGAAGTTCTTCTAATGATGCTGCAAGCTTATCCATAGCAAATGGATTGTCCTCTTATGTAAGAGAGATGAGTCAGTCTATTATGAATGCAAATGATAGTATTGGAATGATACAAATAGCTGATGGTGCAATGTCTGGAATTAGTGAAAACATGGATAAAATTCGTGATTTGACTCTCAGAGCATCAAATGGAACAATGAATAGTGCAAATAGAATGGCTATTCAAAAAGAAATAGATGGACTTATGAAGTCTACAAATCAAATGAGTAATTCTGCAAGTTATAACGGCATACAGCTTCTTAGTGGTTCAGATACTTCTTTAGCAGATACTGGAGGCATCCAAGGTTTAAGTATAAATGTTCTTGAAGATGGATTTTTAGAACAATCTTTAGAGGCAATAGACGGGGCAAGAGGGAGTATTGATAGTATTCGTTCAGACCTAGGTGCATCTCAAAATGGTTTTGAGTCTCAGATTAGAAATACTTCTGTAGCAAGGATTAATGCTGCTTCGGCAGAATCAAATTTACGTGATGTTGATTTTGCTCAAGAGAGTGCAAATTTTTCACAAGCAAATATAAAAGCACAGATAGGGTCTTACGTTCAAGCCCAGTCTAATGCTGTAGCATCGAACGTAACAAGACTTTTTCAATAAGTCTTCTTTTAATTCCCTCTTGAACCTGGTTTAATCGCTTCACTTCCATCTTTACAAAGTGGGCAATTATCAGGTGCATACATTTCAAATGTAAAATCTGCAAGAGCAAAAAATGGAATATCTTGAGGTAATTTACAGTTTTCTTTTCTTATAAGATCACTGCTTTCACGTTTACAAAAACCACGGTTAGCAAGTGCTGCTGCACCTACTATTATCCCGCCAAGTGCTTCAACTGCTCGTGCTGCTTCCATAGCAGAACCACCTGTCGTAATGATGTCTTCACACATTAAAACATTTTCATCTTTGCGTACTTCAAAGCCACGACGAATAGTCATAATACCCTCAACTCTTTCAGCAAAAATAAAACGAACATCAAGTGCTGTCGCTAATGCAAAACCAGCGATAAGACCACCCAGTGCAGGAGCACATACTGTGTCTATTTTTAATCCACTTTCTTTTATTTGTTCTGCAAGTGCTTGGGCTAGAACTTTAGCAGTTTTAGGGTCTTCAAGAACCTTCGCAGATTGAAGGTAAAACTGAGAATGGTTCCCACTACTTAGTTTAAAGTGCCCCTCTAAAAGAGCATCAGCATCCATATATATTTTTTTAACATCCATAAAAAGTTCCTAATTATAATTTTGAGAGATTTTTTTAAACTTTAAGAATTTCTACTTCTTTGTCCTTAAGTATTTTATCAATACTTATAGAAAATTTATCAGTTGTTTTTTGAATCGTATCTTGTGCTGTTTTTGATTCATCTACGGTGATTTCTTTGTCTTTTTCAAGTTTTTTAACTAAGTCATTAGAGTGTTTTCTATCGTTTCTAATTGAAACCTTCGCATTCTCACCCATGCCTTTCATTTGTTTAACAGATGCTTTACGTTGTTCAACTGTCATTGCTGGAAAAAAGAGTTTAATTTGCTCACCATCATTATTTGGTGTGGCACCAACATTTCCTGCGGAAATTGCACTTTCTACATCAGCTAAAAGGTTTTTTTCCCAAGGATTTACTACGATAGTTGTAGCATCAACTGCTATTACTGAACCAATTTGATCAAGCGGAGTAGGAGTCCCATAATAATCAATTTTTACATTATCTAAAACTGCTGTAGTAACTTTTCCAGTTCTTAGTGTTTTGAAATCCCTTAGCATGTGGTCTATGCTCGATTTCATTTTTGTTTCACATTGATTATATATTTCGTTTAGCATTGAAAATCCTTGAGTTTATTAAAAAATTATTGTGTAATTGTAGCGAGATATATTTAAGGATTCGTAAAAAGGATGAGGAAGCAACACTAGAGTTGCATAAAATGCAACTATTTAGTAGTGTTAGTTTCTTCCGCAGCTATTGCTGCAACAGGAGTTGAAGCTGTAGGTGCTATGATATTTGTACTATCAAGTAAGTCATCAACAACTGATGCTTGATTTGCTTGGGAGTACATATACCCTAAGGTAATTGTATTAACTACAAATAAAAATCCGATTGTGAAAGTTATTTTTGCAAGAAAACTTGCAGGACCTTTAGCTCCAAACACAGATTCATTTGAACCACTATACGCTCCAAGACCAATGCTTGAGCTTTTTTGTAATAATACTGCTATCACGATAAGAATAACGAGTACTATTTGAACAATAAGTAAAAAACTAGTTGTCATTTATAAATTCCTAAGTCTAAAAAGTGGCGAATTATATCTAAAAAAAAGTAATATTTAGATATAATTTGAAAAACTTTTAGGATTTAGAATGAAAAAGAATTTTATCATTATTATATTAGCTGGTGTTATCCTTGCTTTAACAGTATCCATATTTTGGGACAAACAAGCTGACAATGGAGAAGCTCCTAAAAAAATTATTGCACTAAGCACCTTTGCTTTATATGATATTGCAAAACATATAACTCGTGATACCTTTGAGCTTGTTAGTATTATTCCTGCTGGTGTTGATATCCATTCTTACGAGCCAACGCCACAAATGATGGCAAAACTTGAAAAGAGTGATTTAGCTGTTTATAGCGGTGGTGGCTTAGAACCATGGATAGAGTCATTTACTTTTAAAGGCAGAGCGATTGGTATTGCTAACTATATTAAATTAAGAAAATTAGCACCCAATGAATTTGATACACATGGTCATCATGATAGTCAGTGTGCACATAATACTATTGATCCTCATTATTGGTTAGATATTGATAATATGAAAAGAGCTGCAGATTTGTTAACATATGAATTTATTGGTTTAGCACCAAAGCATAAACAGATGTTTTTAGAAAATAGAGAAAAATATATTACAATGCTTAATCGAATAGATACTATGTATAAAGAGAAGCTTAGTTCATGTAGAGTAGATACTATAGTAGTAAATCACAATGCATTTACGTATCTTTCAAATAAATATAACTTTAAAGTTGAATCATTAACTGGGTTATCCCCTGAGGCTGAATCTTCCCCAAGAGATATGATGAGAATTATGAATGACGTCAAAAAACATCAAATTAGAACAATATTTTTTGAAACATTTTTAAGTGATAAGTCTATGAAAACCTTAGCTACAGATGTTAATGTGAAAGTTGATGTAC
>NZ_JAEMVA010000020.1 GCF_029215955.1 Sulfurimonas sp. SAG-AH-194-I05 | reverse complement strand
TTACTTTATTATTAGATTTTTATATGATTTTTTTACTTTAATATATAGGCTTTCTTTACGATTTGAAGTTATTTATGTCCTATTGCTTATCATTTGATGTGTTTTCAAGTGATTTTTAAGATATTACTTTTGGAATAGTAGAAGGTGTATGCTATAATTTTAAAAATAAATAAAGAGAGTAAAGATGATTAAAAAAATATTTATACGTTTTGTGGCAGTTTTAATGAGTTTTTATCTTATTGGTTGTTCAGCAGATGAAGAAAAGAAAGTTGTTACTATTGATACAACAAAAGTTTTAAAAAAGTTAATTCACGTTGAAGGTATGACATGTGAGGGTTGTGAGAAGACTATTGGTCAGTATCTTATGAAAGTACCGGGTGTTGTGAGTGCTACGTCTTCACACATAGATAAAACTACAGTAGTTGCATTTGATTCTAGTCTAACAAATGTACAAGAACTTGAGAATGTTATTACTTCAACAGGTTATAAAGTGGTGAAAGGTACGGTAAAAAAAGAAGTACCGAAGTCTGAAGAAACTATGAAGTGCGGTGCCGGAAAATGCGGTCACACTAACTAAGCTTTTAAATCTATGAATCTTGAACTTATTTTACAAATTTTTATTGGGCTTATTTTTGTTTTAGCCATTTTATTGTTTTTACTTTTCTTTTTTAGAAAGCCAGAACCTCTTGTCGCTCCTGTTGTAATTAAAAAAGAAGAACCCATCTCTCCTCAGAGTTTAGAATTTCTTATAAAACAAATAAAGCATGATACTTTAGATAAGAAAAAACTTGAAGCCACTCTTGATTTAATTTTAAGACGTTATGGAACGATTGAAGATTCTTTTGTGAAATATGAAGAGGTTATTATTGCAATGTGCACACATGCACATGTGAATAAAGAAATTTTGATGGATTTTGAGAAGAAGTTACTCAAGCGTAATCCTAAATTTAAAGAGGCAATAGCACAAGCTATTACAAAAGGGCTTAACTCTCGAGGAGTTTAAGCTTTTTGAATGCTATCTGTTACTGGTCCTTGAACACTGTTAATATGCATAGTTTGTAATGTACTTAGTTCTTCTTTAGTCTTAACAAAAGTAGCAATAATTTTTATACTTAAAGAATCTGTTACAACTTGAATAGCACTCATAGAATCTTGTGACTGGTCAAGTAAAAAAGCACAGTCAGCTTTTAAGAACTGAGGATTCAACTGTTTTAAGTATGTATAGTCACTTGACTCTCCACTAAAAGTATTTATACCAAAACCAAACCCATATTTTGCAAATAAATCTACAAAGTTTTTAACAGCTGCTGTGTTGTTAATAGCAAAGTTATCTGTTACTTCAAAAAAGAGTTTAAAGTTTAAAGATTTCGCATGTTTAGCAAACATTAATGAAAGTTCTTCAAAGGCTTTAGTATCTTTAATAAATTCATTTGAAAGACGAATAGAACAAATACTGCTATCAAGTTCCTTGTGTGGTTTTACTAAGAGGTCTTTGAGCGTTACTATATACATTTTTGAAACGAGCCCGAGGTTAATAGCGGGAGCGATAAAGTCCCCATAAAAATACTTTTTATTTTCTCCTCCATCAATTGTAAAGGTCATAACTTTGTGGTCTATATTTTTCGTACTTGCATTGAGTGTTGGCCAAAATTTTAAACTAAAGTAATTGTTTGCAATGGAGTCTTCAATTACGTTACGCCACTGCTCTTTCCCCATAGCATTTTCATCGTCTTTTTCTTCGTATAGATACATGTGAATTGCTTCATCAGCTTTTGCTTGTGTGAGTGCATTATCTGCTCGTGTAAGTAGTTCCCCTATGTTTACAGTAGGTTTATAACGGTATAAGCCGAGATTTATGAATACGTCTTCTTGGTTGAGTTCATGTGCTAAAACGAGTTCATCAAATCGAGTTAAAATTCTTTGTGCAATAGTGTTGGCATCTTGGCTTTCACAGTTAGGAAGCATAAGGGTAAATTCTGTTCCATTTACACGTGCAAGAACCTTATCCTCATACTTTCTACATACATCTTTAAAAATATCACCGAGTTCAAAGAACATATCATCTGCTTTTTGACGACCAAGAACTTGGTTAATAACTTCAGCGCCACTCAGTGCAACAAACATAACAGTTCCACCGTTGGCTTTGTTCTCTGCTTTGATTAAGTCGCTGAGTTTGAGCATAAGGTAACGTCTGTTAAAGAGTTTTGTAGTTGGGTCATTATAAAGAAGTTCTTTATTTCTTTGTGCGGCTTCATTCCCTTTGTTAAAAATATCTTCAACTTTTTTAACCATGGCATTCATACCGTAGACTACATCTTTAAACTCAGTGGTAAAAGGAATTTTTTCTTGAATTACAAACTCATTTTTTAAAATGGCTTCGGCTTGGTTTTGCACTCGATACAGAGGTTTGAGAACAAAGTGAAGTAAAATAGCAAGAACGATTTGTGCGCTTATAACAGAAACCACAAAAATATACAAAAGGTTAATAAACATTTTATAGAGTGCCTTATAAATGATTCCTGTATCACCCGCTACACTTACAACTCCGACCATGCTCCAACCAGATGATACATCAGCAGAAACTGTTTCTAAGTCTATTGAAGTGAAGTTTATAAACCATAAGGGAACATCTTTAACCGGATCGTTATCTATTTGCAAATAATCACTTTTCCCATCATTAGATTTAAAGTCAATCATTTTATAGTAGCCACTATCAAATTCTGAGTCTATAGTAGTCACGAGCAAGGCAGGATCTTCACTTGCTTCAGCTAACTTATTTGTGAGGGTTGAGATGTTATTCACCGTTGTTTCATAAAGACTTTGAATCATATCTTGCTTTGCCGACTGGTAGTTAATCGCCATTACAGCACCAAGCATAATGATAATAATCAAAGAGACAGCAAGTCCCATTTGTTTAAAGAGTGTCATAGTTTTTCCTTTAGAGTTTTCTTTGTTATAGTTTTTTTCTTCGCATTCCTGCTTCGAGTTTTTTCCATTTTTTAGACTTTGCCCCAGTGTCTCCATTTATCATCTTTACAACCTTTACGATGTCTTTACGTTTTGTTGCGGGAAGCATAAGTCGGTTGTTGTTGTCTAAAATTAAAATATCACTTTTCTTTCGTGGTTTTGGTACTTTAAGATAAGAAAGCACCATGTGCGATATTCTTTTTCCACGTCTATTTTTGTAAACAACATAGGTAAACTTGAGACGCTTAGGGCTAATACCTAACTCTTTTAGTATGTAGTATTTAGCGATGGTGTAGTCTTCACAGTCACCACGACCTTTTCCTACAAACTCGTACAGTGTAGCCCAGTAATCACTTACTCCATATACTTTTTTGTCACTTGCATACTTAATATAATTAACCCATGTATTTACTACATTGAGCTTTTTCATATCGTTTGCATTTTTTAAGTCTTTGATGAGTTTCTTTCTAATGGCTAAAAATCTGTTTTTCGCAAATGTATTGTACTTTCTCTGCGCGTCACTGATTAACTTATTTGTTATAAGTTGTGCCCCAAAGAGTGTTGATGTAGACACAAAGAAGAAAAGTAAAAGTGAAGTGAGTATTTTCATAGTTAATTATATCTTATATTTGTCGTTTATTGAAACCACTCGTTCCATTTTTTGCATTTTGAGTGAAGTTTTGAGAATAAACTTTTAGGTAGTGGGGAATTGCTCTTCCTTTGAGTTTCATCATATCTTCTAGCATGGAGTCTGCTATCTCTTGTGCATTTAAGTTCTTAACGTCTTTGAGGTAATGAAAAAGAAGTTCACCTAGTCTTTGGAGTGATATTTTCCATGTGGAATCAGTTTGTCCATACATCCACATGCAGAAGTTATAAAAGCTTTCATAAACACTCTTTTCTTGCCAAATAAGATGGACACTTTTTTTAAAGTTTCCACTGTTATATGTTAAGTCCCAAAACCTCGCAAATCGTTTCATCGTTTGGATGTCATTAAAGGAGAGTTGCTTACTTTTAAGAATATCATAGGGTGGAATATCGCTATAAACCATGCCATATGTTTCGTCATGTCGATTTATATATGTACCTGAAAGCTTTTTAAGTATGCCTATTTGAATCTCACATGTAGCCCATGAAACGAGAGTATCGAGGTTTTCACCGAAGCTCTCTAGTGTTTCTCCGGGTAAGCCTACTATTAAGTCTAAGTGCATGTGGGCATCTGTTTCATTTTCTAAAAAGAGAATATTTTTCTTGATTTTATCGAGTTTTAATTGACGTGAGACATTGTTTGCTATTTCTAGGTTGAGTGTTTGAATCCCAACTTCGAGTTGTAATGCTCCATGTGGAAATTGTTTCATTTTTGTCTTTATAGAGTCTGGAAAGTGGTCTGGAATAACTTCAAAATGTGCAAAGTAGGTGTCTTCTTTTTCTAAAAAGAAATCAAGTATGCGGTTTGCAGTTTTCATATTTAGGTTAAAGGTTCTGTCGACAAACTTGAAGTTTCTAGCACCTCTGTCCCACAGTTTTTCAAATGATTCCATAACAGCATCCAAATCAAAGGCACGTACTTTTTCATCCATTGATGAAAGACAAAACTCACATTCAAAAGGGCAACCCCTTGAGACTTCAACATAAATATACCTATTCTTTATATCTTCATCTGTGTAAAAATCATAAGGAAGTGTTAGTTCTTTTAAGTTAGGTGTAGTCATAGGTAAGATTTTTTCTTTTGGAGTTTCTTGATTTTGTACATCTTTACAAAGTTCATAAAAAGACACTTCTCCTTCACCTTGAACTATGAAGTCAGCATCATCAAAGTTTGCACGAAATGGAGTGTATGTAACTTCGGGTCCACCTAAAATCAATAAAGTTTCAGGTGAGACTTTTTTTAAAATGTGTAAAAGTTCAGCCACATGTGTAGCGTTCCAAATGTAGGTGCCTATGCCTATAACATCAGGGTTATGAGCGAGTAATTTTTCCGCCACAGTCTGAATAGCATCGTTAATACTAAACTCCAGTATTTGTGTGTCACTTTGTAAGTCTTTGAGGTTTGCATAAATGTAACGAAGCCCGATGGCACTGTGTGTATATCGGGCGTTTAAGGTTGTGAGAATAATATTCATAAGAAAAGTTTAGATTCTTATTATTTTGTATTAAATTGATGCAGCATAGTATCAAGTTTTTTGAACAGTTCTTGTGAATCATTTTCCATGTTTGTAAAATTTGTAACAATGTGTTGAGGATTGTCATATTTTAAAGTAGATTTTTCTTTTACATATACGATGTTTTTTATAGCATTGTTATGTACGTTTGCATGTGGAACATCAAGTTCTTTAAATGCTTGCGTGTGTCCAAATCTATCTTTGCCTGCACTTGTATACCATTGCCCCATGCGGCATGCTGTATGCGAAGAAAATTCAGCTAATGTATCTTCTTCTAAAACAGTTGCATACGCATCTTCTTTAAAAATAATATGGTCAACTTTTACAAGAGCTGTGAAGAGTCGGTTTTGTACATGGATAGCGCTGCCATAAGAGTGTAATGCAAGGGAATTGAGATTTTCAAAAGTTGTTTCAAATTCTTGTATAACGTTATGAGACTCTTGTGCAATATTTGATATTTTATCAGAATTATTTCGTATTTCATTGGACTCTTGTTTGAGCGTAGCAATGTTTATTTCGATTTCGCTTGTCGCTTTTTGGGTTCTTTCTGCAAGTTTACGAACTTCATCAGCCACAACTGCAAAACCACGTCCATGCTCACCAGCGCGAGCAGCTTCAATAGCCGCATTCAGTGCGAGTAAGTTTGTTTGATCAGCGATGTCTTTAATAAGTCCAACAATAGTAGAAATTTCACTTGATCGTTGCTCCAGACTAATAATTCCCTCATGACTAACACCGATGAGATCAACAAGAGTATTTAACATACCACTAATCTCTACAACACCATCGAGACTCTTTGAAGATTCATCGGCTGTCTGTTGTGAAACGTTAACGATAATTTCTGAGTCATCAGAACAAAGGTTAATATCATTTTGAATAATCTTAAGTCCCTCGCTAACTCCTCCACCAAGAGAGGTGAAGTCTTGCGCCATTTTTCCACGTATTTTTGTTTCGTACCCTGCGGCTATGGAACTAATCGCATTATTTAAGTCACGGGCAGTAGTACGAAAAAGACCATGAAGACCTGAAGAATACGTTTTTCTGTATGTTTTTCCTTCTGCTGCATTATGAATGGTTGTCGCTGTATCTCGCATAAATGCTTCAAGTTGGTCAAGAGAGTCGTTCATTGCCCAAGCTAAGGAAGACTCTTGCGAACCATCATTTGGAATATGGGTTATACGACCTTCGAGTTTACCTAGTGCCATAGAAGAAATCACCTTGGACATTTGTACCTTTAAACTTGTGTCAGAGGTAGTTTCTTTTCTAAACTTTAGTGCAAATGAAGCGAATAAACAAAGAAAAACTACGGCACTTAAAATATAGTTTGCACTGAGCAAACCAAAAAGTATAACACCAAAAAGTGTTAGGACTAACACGAGTGTTTGTTTATCCTTGAATTGCGATAATAAGTTCATTATAACCAACTCCTTTTTCACCTAATAAATCTGTTAAAACTTTAACACCAGCAGCTATACCACCTGTCTTTTCAGCTTGAAGCATTGCTTTGTAAAGTGGTTTTACTATTGCAATTGCACTTTGATTTGGCATTCTTCGAACTGAATAATAACCAACAATGGTTCCATTTTCATCAAATGAAGGGCTTACATTTGCATATATCCAGTAGTCGTTACCATTTTTTGTTCTATTGATTACAAAGGCGAAAATCTCTTCACCAGCAGTTACAGTGTCCCAAAGTAGTTGAAATACTGCCTTTGGCATAGCATCATGGCGAATAATACTATGAGGTTGCCCTAAAAGTTCTTCTTCTGTGTACTCTGCCATATCTATGAAAATTCTATTTGCGTACGTTATACGACCTTTAAGGTCTGTTTTAGAGACGATAAAATCGTCTTTTGCCATTTGCTTAATCATGATAGTGCCCTTCTACTTATGATATATACAAAAGTATAGCACAGAAAATTTATAATCTGTTATAATTTGGCTATGCCTATACTCTTATCCTCTTTTTATTTTTTTTATTTCGCTGTTGTTGGTGTTTACATCATTTTTATGCCAAAAGTTTTAGCAATGAGCGGATACTCTGCGAGTGACATTGGTATACTCTTTGCAGCAGGACCATTGGTCCGTTTTTTACTTCCTTTTGCTTTTGTAAAGGGTCTTAAAATTGACCTTAAAATCTTTAATATAGCACTTTTATTTATACTTGTGAGTGCTTTTAGTTTTTACTATTCTATAAATAATTTTTACCAACTTTTACTTTCTAACATTGGAATAGGAATGGGACTCAGCGTTGTACTTCCTTATATAGAAGTAATATCTTTACATACTATGGGTAAAGAAAGGTATGGAAAAATAAGGCTTTTTGGCTCGGTTGGTTTTGTTCTTGTAGCCCTTGTGCTTGTCACATTTTTACGTTCGCCAGAAATTGCATTGAACTACTTAGTAATAGCCAGTATTTTGACTGTATTTACCGCTTTTATTATTGCAAAAACTATTCACGCGAAAAAAGAGAAAAAAGAAGAAGAAATAATAAACGACATAAACCTACTCCATGACTGGCGTCTTTGGGCAGGACTTACTTTGATGCAGGTGAGTTTTGGTTCTTTTTATAATTTTTTCACCATTTATGAAACAGACTTTGGTTTGAGTTTAGATATGACTATTTATCTTTGGTCTTTTGGTGTGGTAGCTGAGATTTTTATGCTTTTTTCACAAGGAAGATTTCTTAAAAATAATTTACTTACTATTTTACAAATCACTACTTTTGTAAGTGCTTTTCGATGGTTCTTAGTGTATTTGTTTCCTCAAAACTTAGTAATTCTCTTTTTTGCACAATCTTTACATGCACTTTCTTTTGCATTGTTTCATTCTGCGGCTATTACGTACCTTTACAATACATACAAACATAGAGCTTTAGCACAACAGTTTTTCTCAGGGATTACCTATGGTTTAGGTGGTTTAAGCGGGGCTTTACTTGCTGGGTATATTTATGAGTATTACCCTAGAGAATTATTTTTAAGTTCGAGTATTATCGCACTCTTAGCATGTGGTTTTATTTACCTTCATGCAAAAAAGTCTAGTAATCCATAATAATATTTGCACTTAAGGTCTTGTCTGCATTTTTAATTGCGGATGGTGGTTTGTTTACGTAGTCATATTTATAGCTTATACCAAAAGAAAAGATGTCAGATATTTTACTAATAAAAGCACTTTTTGCGTAAATAAAATAGTTTGTGGTGTTTTCAATATCTACTCTATAGCTAAGGTCTTGTTGAAACTTTAAGTTATCGAAAATCTTCCATTCGTAGACCCCTTTTGCTCGAAGAGATGAATAGTTTTGCTTCAGTGATGTGGTGGTTATTTTATCTTGAGATGAAAGAATATTTCCTTGTATACTTAGGGTGTGTTTTTTTTGCTTAAGTGCTAGGTATTTTAAACCAGGACCTGTGTATGCTTGGTAGTTAAACCCTGAAAATCTATCTTCTTTATAGCCGAGTAGGTAATCAAGTGCCAATCGTGATGAGAGCTGGTAATTATATGTGAGCACACCCAAAAATTTATTTGTAGCTGGAATACCCTTGTCATCAGTATACTGTGTGTCAAATGCAAAAGTATAGTGGTGTTTATCCCAGTTTTTTTTGAGTTCGATATCAAGTTTATAACTTTTAATATCTGTATTTCCTGATGTACTCGTAAAGCCAACTTCAGCATGTGTTTTGAGCGCATTATGCTGTAGGTTTTTTTTTGTAAGTTGCTCTTTCGGAGAGAGAAGCGACGCTTCAAGTGTTTTTAGTTTTGCTTGCAAGCGTTGTATTTGTTTTTTAGCAGCGGTAATTTCTTGTTTCTTTTCTTCAAGTGTTTGTTCTGCTCCAAGTAAAGAAATACAAACAAGAGAGAGCATGAGAGTCTTTTTCAAGGTACTAGTCCTGTAATTTTGGAGTATTGATTCTTTCAACGTAGCGTGCGAGTGCATGGTAGTTGTTAAGGTATGGTGAACGTACTTTATAAAGTAATGGACGGTATTTCAAATAATTTTTCCATACTTTTTTACTTTGTGGGATTTTATTTTTTTTACGAAGCTCAAAACTTACAGCAGCATTTATAAAACCCTTCATGAGTTTCATTTCATCATTATCCTCGAATCTTCTTGGAAACCAAATCTCTTCGAGTGCTTCATGTGCATCGTAGAAGCGTTCTTCAGCTAAGCAAAGAATATATTCATTTATTTTTTCAATCATCGAGCACCATCATATTTTTTCTCCAATAACCACGACCACCTTTGAGAGATATGCAGTGTTGTTTTGGGAATCTTTCTTTATACTCTTGGAGTCTGTCTAAAGTTGCTTTTCCTGAGTCACAGTAAAAAACAAAGACACTTCCCTCCGGGTAGTTTTTAAGCTCATGTGGATTAAACACAGTTGTAAGTGCTTTTTCTATAGGTGAGAGAATAGTATCTACAAGAACTACTTGTATCCCTTCTTTTTCGAGAGTAATTTTATTTTTGAGAAATTCTGTTTGTGTCCATTGGTCTGGAAACACTTTTTTTTTCATGTGTTTGTCTTTCATAGAATTATTTTATCATATTAATTAGGATAAAATACCTTATGTCTAAAAAAAATAAAAAACAAACAAAAATAAACCAAAGAATACGAAAAATTTTTGACGATGATCCTTTTGATGTTGGGGTTGAACGTGTAAGCTCTGAAACCTTAAGTGCGCTTTTTCATACACTAGGAATTTACGATGTAGAGTTTTCTAAAGATGTAATGCTTCGAGCTATACGAAAACTTTGGAGTCAAGAACCGAGTGATTTTAGAGCTGATGTTTTAAACTTTTTTATTGCTAATGGTGAAGTATATGAATCAGACAAACAAAAAGTCATAGCACTTGAGCGTGTAGATAAAATATACGAGATACTTGAAACCTTGGATGTCAGCCAAGAAGAAGAAGCAGAGCTCATCGAGATGTTTTCAGGGCTGAGAAGTAAAAAAATTACACTTGATAAAATGCAAGCAAAATTAAATCACATCCGTTTTGAGGCTAAAAAACACTCTTTAGAAAAGGCACTTGATGGCTTTTTCGACATTGATGATTCTTTTGAGTTCAATGCTTCTCTTCGTTATAAAATATACCAACAACATTTTCATAAAATTTTAACACTTAATACGAAGCCCTACACGTATGCGTATTTAAATGAACATGAAAGTGAAGAGATTATTTCTAAGGTAAATGAAGACAAAGAAACTGCAATACATATAAAGCAAAAAAGTATAGAAAACTTTATAGCGAACTTAGACAATCCACATGTATACTTAACAGACAAAGAGATAGAAACGGCACTTCGTGCATCGCCGCCTAAAACACAGGTTTCTTTTCCCTCTTTAAAGGTGTCTATTTTAAAGAGTTTATTAGAGTTACACTTAGATGTTATTGATGTGTCATTACATGACAAAGAGCTTTTAGTAAAAATAAAAGAGTCTGTACTCTTGCCCTATAGTAATGTTCATGTTCCTTATGAGTTAGAGTTGCACATTGACTTAAACGGGCTCTTAGAAACTGTATGGAATGGAGAGGTTCTTGACTTTCATAGTTTAGTAGATGAAGCTAAACGTGAACATGAAGAAGTGTTTTTACAAGAGTTAGATGCTCTTGTTGTAGCATGTGGAAACTATGCTATTTTACTTCATTTTACTCCAGAGGAGTTGCACCAAAAAGTGTATGAATTTTTAGTGGAGTTACTCCCTCGTGCTTTAGTTATAAGTGCAAAAGTAGCACGCAAGACTACACGGATATTTATTTATAACATTCAAGAACAGCTTATTAAAAAGCAAAGACAAGCACTCTTGGCACGTACAATTCGTGACTTTAAAAATCTTTTTCCAATGGCAAGAGAGATGCGAAGAAAACTTATACTTCATATTGGACCAACAAACAGTGGTAAAACATACCAAGCGATGCAAAAGTTACGTGGGGCAGATACTGGTTACTACTTAGCACCTTTGCGTTTGTTAGCATTAGAGGGGTATGAGGGTTTAAAAGAACAAGGTATTGACGCTTCACTTATAACAGGTGAAGAACAAATCGTAAATGAAGAAGCGACGCATATTAGTTCTACAATAGAGATGCTAAACTTTGACGTAGATGTTGATGTTTGTGTGATTGATGAGGTGCAAATGATTGACGATCGTGATCGTGGTTGGGCATGGGCGAATGCGATTATTGGGACACCTGCTAAAGAGATTATAATGACAGGTTCATCAAATGTGAAAGATGCGATTATCGCTCTTGCAGAGTACTTAGGTGAAGAGTTAGAGATTAGAGAGTTTGAGAGAAAAAATCCTTTACGATTACTTGAAACAGTAACAGAAATAGCTGATGTTCATGCAGGAACTGCCATCGTTGCTTTTAGTAGAAAAGATGTCTTACGCTTAAAACAAAACTTCTCAAGTTCTTTTGCTGTAAGTGTCGTCTATGGAAATCTTTCTCCTGAAGTACGACGAGAAGAAGCACGTAAGTTTCGTGAGGGCGAGAGTGATATTTTAATCGCAACAGACGCTATTGCCATGGGGATGAACTTACCTATAAAGACCTTGCTTTTTTCAAAAGCTGAGAAGTTTGATGGTGTGTCGCAAAGAAATTTATTTCCAAGTGAAATACATCAAATTTCAGGGCGTGCTGGACGTTATGGGTTAGAAGAAGAGGGCTTTGTTGGAGCGCTAAATCCTGAGGCTTTAAAAATTATAAAAAAGAACTTTTACAAAGATGCTAAAATTATAAAAATACCTTTTAAAGTGATGGCAAACTTAGAACATATTAAACTTGTAAGTAGTATTTTAGAAGAAGAGTCTTTGGAAGTTATTTTACGATTCTTTATAGACAACATGGAGTTTAATGGTCCATTTTATGCTTCGTCTTTAGAAGATATGCTCTTAGCCTCAGAAATAGTAGATAAATTTGATTTAGATATCGCTACAAAGTACCATTTAGCATGTGCCCCTTTGACCTTAAAGTCGGTGTATATTGTTGAAGCATACGAATCATATATTCAAGCTTTAGAGCGAAAAATTCCCGTTTCTTATACTCCTCCAACACTTTTTGGAGAACATGCGCAAACAACAGATGAACTTTTGCGTGCCGAAGACATGGTAAAAGAGATCTCTTTATATTTATGGTTAACGTACCGTTTTGGAGACTATTTTGTAGATGAAAAGAAGGCGAGAACTTCAAGGGGAATTTTAAACAAGTATATAGAAAAATCACTACATCAGGCAACATTTAAGCAAACCTGTCGTATGTGTAAAGCAGCTCTTCCTTTAAATAGTACGTATAGTATTTGTCAAAACTGCTTTAAAAAGAACTACACTAGAAATACGCAAAGGAGAGGCAAAAGATACTCTTAGGAGTTTCTTTTAACTTTTAAACTCATCAATAGTCTCTTTGAGTGAATTTGCCACATGTACAAGTTTTGTAAGATCTTCTGCAATCGTATGTGCACTTGTTCCATTAGCAGATGAAAGTGCTTCTATATTTGCAATGTCATCAATGATAGCTTTTATCTCTTGTGACATGCGCATACTGTCTGTTTTAGATTTCTCCGCGGCACTATGTGATTTTTCCATGACCGTTGTTGTAGCTATGATTTTTTCTTCTGCATTTTGTGTGATAATAGTGAGATTTTTAATATTTTCAGTGTTGTTATGCATTTTGTCACTTACATCATTAATAGACTGAACAATAGTACTTACACTCATGTCTATTTCTGTTAAGCTTTTTTGTGTTCTCTCTGCGAGTTTACGAACTTCATCTGCAACAACTGCAAAACCACGTCCATGTTCACCCGCTCGAGCTGCTTCAATAGCTGCATTTAAAGCAAGTAAGTTTGTTTGTTCTGCAATGTCTTTAATAACTCCAAGCACATTCTTAACGGCATCAGCATCATTTTTAAGATCTGAGAGTTCATTAGATAACTGTTCTTCTATATCTACAAATTCTTCAACTTCGTGGGTGAGTGATTCAAGTGAAGTTTGCGCACTTGTAAGTTCTTGGTGCGCATTGTCTATCATGTCTTGTGTTGCTTGTGCTGCTTTTGCTGACTCTTGTAAAAGACATTGAACAATTTCCCCTTTGGCGGTAGTTCTATCAACAATAACTTTTTCATGATTTGTACTGCTTGCAATTACGTGACTTGACATCTCTATTTCAGCTGCAATTTCAGAGTTTTGATCACCAAGATACTTTACATCATTCACTGTTGCTTGAATCATTTCTATAAAGTTATTTACTTCACCTGCTGCGTCACCAAATTCATTTCCTTTTCTAATATAGAGACGTTTTGTAAGGTCTTTGTCTCCACTAACAAGTTCAGAGGTTCTGTTTTTTAGCAATGTAAGAGGCTTAAACACTTCTGTAATAAAGAAAATAGCAGCAAAAGCTATAAAGAGGATAAGTGAAATTCCGAGTGCTATATAAAGTAATACTTTACTTTTTTGAATTTCTTCATCGATACTATCAAGTGATACTACAAGATCCATTGCCCCTAAAACATAACCTGGTTTAGCGTTGTTATGGCAGGTTAAACATCTTTGTTCTGCTACCATGGGTTTTAATATTCGTAATGTATGATGACCATCATTTGTTGCTTGAATAATTTTAGTAGTACTGTTGTTAAGGACATCTATTATGAGGGGATCTTGTGTAATAACTTCCCCATTTCCGTAGTATTCTAAAACAGCTTCAGATTTTGATATATTTAATGCGTCTATTCCATCAATACTTCTGGCATGTTTAAATGTTTCTTGAACAACTGCTGGATCACCCATCATCATACTTCCAGTCATTGTTTGAAAGATAGATTGGCTGAGCATACGAAGAGACTCTTCTGTTGTTTTTTGAGAAACAGCGTTTAAGCTATATGTGAGGTAGTAGGATATACCAAAAAATCCTAATATACTAACGGATACAATAGAAAGTACTACTTTTGCTTTAATCGTTGCTAACATTTAAATGTCCTTGAAATATTTACTTATTATTTTGATTAATAAAAAAATATTATAACTAAAAAAGAATATTTTTATAGTATTTTTGTGTTATTTACATCAAATTTTACAATGTCTGTATATTTTAATGTGATATTAAACGCTACTTCTAGGGGGGTATTTTGCATTATAGAAAGGAAGGTCTTAATAAGGCCAGAATGTGTAACGATGAGTATACTGTTTACTTCTTCTTGTAAAACTATATTTGTAAAAAAACTTTTGACATTATTTTTATAAGTATTTATATCTTCTCCATCAAGTGCCGTAATCCACTGTTGAAAGTTTTCATAATATATGCCTGAATCTTGAATTTCTTGAAAACTTTTTCCCTCATGGATTCCCCATGATTTTTCTCGTAATGCTTTTGTATAAATCACTTCTAAAGAATGCTTCAATGGAGCAAGGGTTTGTCTTGCTCGAAGTAAGTCAGAGCAGTATATTGTATCAAAACTCTCATTTTGAAGTTTCTTAGCTAACTTTATAGCTTGAAGTTCGCCTTTTTTTGAGAGAGAAATATCTCTATGTCCATTGTACTTTCCAATGTACGCTTCTTCTACTTCTGCATGCCGTACAAAAGTTATAATCATGTGAGTTGTGTAAGGATTACATAGTTTAAAAGGGCTACCTCAGTTACTTCAATTAAAAAACCATACATGTCACCATTAAAGCCTCCTAGTCGCGCTTTAAAAAAACTTCCAACGAGTAAAAGTATAAAAAGACAAACGAAAAAAGCACCTATAAATGAAGCGTAGTAGGCTAAGAAAAGTGTAAAAATAAGTCCAAATAGCATATGTGGAAAGTGAAGCTCTTCTTTGAGAAGTTTACCAACACCATTGCTAATATATGGAAAAAAATAAAGTGCTAAAACAGCATTAAAACGCGAGTACATCAAAATAAAAGGCAGGAAGTAAAATAGCTCAAAATGTATAACAGAGGAGAGTTTTAAAAGTAAAAAGGTAAACGTAAAAATCATCCCCATTCCCCCAACATGTGGATCTTTCATTATTTGGAGTGCTTTATCTTTATGAACAAAGAGTCCATCAATCGTATCACTAAGACCATCAAGGTGTAAGCCCCCAGTAATAAGAATCCATAAGGCAAAAATAAGTACACTTAAGTGCATGAGAGGAAGCAAAGGCTCTAAAAGCATATGTATTAAAAATAAAATACTACCAAGGATAAAACCGACGAAGGGATAAAACATTGCAGAGTACCCATTTATACCCTTGTAAAAAGTATGTACTTTAAAAAAGGGAATAATACTCAGCATATTAAGTGAAAGGGCAAAGGCTTTTAGTAGTTTTAGCATCTCATTCATCCTCTTGTACTACACCGAAATTACCATTTTCTACACTGCTTCCTTTGCCAATAGTTACATTTGAAGTGCTTGTAACATTGCGTATATTTCCTTTGAGCTGATGCCCTAGGTTTGCATTTTTGATGAAAACATTTTTTCCTATATTTACATTACTTTTAATCTCAGAATTACGTACATTGATTTTTTTATCATGGATATGATTTGCAAGGTTACTTCCTATAATGCGAGAGTTATCTCCCACCTTTGTAGTACTTATAATTTTCGAGTTTTGAATATTTATAGTATTTGAGATAATTTCAGTTCCAAGGTTTGAATTTTTTATAGTAACATTCTTTGCAATATGTGTTTTACTTTTTATGGAAGAGTTTATTATATTTATATGTCCACTATGATGCTTCATAAGTAGATCATGATGACGAATGATTTCTAAATCAGAAGCGGTGGATTTTCTAATAGAGACCTTCCCATGGGAGGTGGAATGCATAAAGAAGTTTTCTTCAACGACATACTTCTTCGAACCTGTACGAATAACAATTGCACCACTTGTACAAAAAGTCTGGTAAGCATCATTATCTAAAAGAATAACACCGAAATTTGTTCCTCGTATTCCAATGGTTGCAGTTTTTGTATGCATTGCAAACTTTTGAGGAGCAATTTTTCCTATTTTTCCACTAATAGCACGAAGTGCACCTGTAAATAAACCAAATGTAGCTATTGGTTCTTGATTCTCCTCAAAGAGATATTCGTAAATATAAAAAGTACTATTTTGCCCTATGCTAATTACTGTATCATCTTTAAATCGTATTTGTACTTTAGATTTTTTCGTGGTAATAATCCTGTCTTTTTCTTCTAGCAAGAAGCCTTTATGCAGTACTATTTTTTCACCTTCTCTTTGTATAATGGCAGAGCCTTTTATAGCAGAAATATAGCCAATGTCACTTGCGAATAAGGCATGAGAAAAGATGATACTTAAAAAGAGACTTATAATAAATTGTTTATACATTTACTCTCCCATTGTGATACCTAAATCACTGTTTTTTAATACTACTACCATTCATTCATTATTACATATTTTAGTATCCTAAAGATACTCCAGCATTACTACCACTCATTTTAACACCTTGTCCAATACGGGTGTTTGAACGGATTGTAGAGTTTTTAAGATAAACAGTATCGGCTTTAATTTTATTTCCAAGATTACTATTTATGATTATAGATTTTTTTCCAACAGTTGTTTTACTGAGTACTTTTGCGTTGTCAACTGTTATTTGTTTCCCTTTTATTGTATTTCCAAGGTTAGAATTAAAAACTTTTGTATTGTCCCCAACTTTACTATCTGCACTTATTACAGATTTATTTTTGATTGTAACACTTTTAGAACCTTGAATCTGATTTCCTACATTAGAGTTCGTTAGTTTTGCTTTTTCTCCAATGATTGTATCACTTGATATTGTAGAATTAGAAATTTTTACTTTTTTACCTTTTATTTTTGTTCCTGCGTTTGTTTGCTTTAACGTAGTCCCTTTACCAATGATTGTGTCGCTTGTTATTTTAGAGTTTTTCACTACAACTTCTGTCTTGGCATAAAGACTTGTCATTAAAGCCGAAGCGACTACCGTACTTAGTATAATTTTATTGAACATGTTTTTCCTTTGTGTTGTTATAAAAATTCAAATAGAATTTTGGTTTGAATGTATTTGCATTCCACATGCATGGATGCATTACATTTTTTTTGCGTGTTAAATGATTTAATTATCATAGAACTTCTGGGTATCCCTTTTTTCTTTAAAATTTTAAAGGTCTTTTGTGCAAGAGCATAAGAGTTTCCTGTGTTAGAGTAGCTTTTGATGATAAGTTTTGTTTTTTTATTTAAAGTTTTTTCTTCTTCATAGAAATGGATGAGCTGTTTTATTTTTTTAAGTTCTCCAGCTCTCGTAAGCTTTCCAAAACTTTTATTTTTAAATAATGGATACGAATAGAGTTCAATATCTTCGATTGTTTCTATTTTTTTTACAAGGTTGAGTCCTCTCTTTTTAGGTTTTCTTTGTAGCGATTGTTTTGGCGTATTGGAATCTAATACTTGTATGTTTTTCTTACATTCTTTGGCTACACGAGTAGCTGTACGCAGGGAATATTTTTTTGTGCACAGAGTTCTTCCTTTGATAGTAGCACTAGAAAAAATATTTTCAATAAGTCTTTGCACAGCATCTGCATTGTTTATTATATATTTTTGCGTAGCAATGAGAATGAGGTCTGATTCGATGCTCATTACATCATCACTCTGTGCGTAAGCATTCTTTGGTATAAGCCTTTGTTTAAAACCTTGGATATTAGGGATATTTAAAAGCTGGATAGAGTCTTTATATGGTAGTAAAAGATTAGAGGGAACAGTATCTGTAAAAAGTACAGCATCAATACCGCCGTTGTGAATCATATTGTTGAGAGCATCTTGTGTATGATTGTATTGATTTTTAAAATTGAGTTTAAATACTGTAGATAAAGTATTTGCAAATAAGTCCATTGCATTCGCTTCTCTACCTACATTTACATTTCTTTTGTGTAAATCATAAATCGTCTTAAAACGTGCGCCCTTACGAACTGCTATATGAATACTTTGTTCTTGCAAAAAGGCAAGAACACTGTATTTTGTAGCTATTGTTGGATTACTTTTATATATGGCATCAATGGTTGATACATGTGATGCCACTATGCTAACTGTATCTAAATTTTTTATACCAAGGAGTGCTTGTGATTGATTTGCATAGGGCTTTAATGATATCTCTGCTTCGCTATAGGTAATTTTATTAAGAATTTTTTCAAGATGAATATTATTTCTATCGTACGATATTTGCGTAGAAGCAAAAATACTTTGTGTAAATAGTAGTACGTATATAATAAGCTTCATCTGTATCCTTTAGAGTAGATTGTTGTGTGTATTTTTTACTCTTGATGAAGATGTCTTTTGTTCTTGAATATCTTGCGCATTCTCAAGCATATTCATATAAAGATCTGCATTAATTTCACTATTTACTGGCATGATTCCATGCTCTTTTTTATACGATATAATAGAATCTAAGGTTGCTTCTTCTCTAATGAGTCCCAAAAATTTAATGATTAAGTCATTTCTAGCACCTTCTTCTAGTTTGGTAAAGTTTCGTTTAATATCACGTTCAAGTCTTCTGTCCTTCTTTGCACCAGGAACGCAAATCCAGTAAGGTTGTTTTTGAAGTTTTGCAATAAGCTCTATCATACTCAAATCAACGAGCAAACGAATTGCTGCATGTTTTCCTTGTTCTTTTGAAGTCGAAGCATTGATTCCGAAGCCACTACCAAGAATTGAAAATCCATAATCAGCAGATTCTGATTTTTTCATGATTTTAATACTGTTTGATGTGTGGACTTTAGAAACGTAAGCACCTGTACTCGCATCGATTATATTAAAGTCTATTGTAAGCTTTGCTGTTTGATCATCATCAGATGCTTCAGAGTTACCATCACTCTCTCCTTTCCCTTTTCCCACATGTAGAGCTAAACTAACACCTCGGTTACCCCTTTGCAGTACATCATACTCAGTAATCGCACCTTCTATAATATAAGCATTAGCATGCCCTTGTAAATGTTCTGGAGCTGAAAAAGCAGTTACTTTATGACCTATTTCATTTAATGCACTATTGACCATGATTGTAATGTCCGTAGGTAATGGTGACCCATCTGCTGTTCTATTTTGGACGGGATAGGCGGCTATATTAATACTTGGCGCACCATACAAATCAAGTAATTCATTAAGAGTATCAAGTCCATCTGTATACTTGTTGATATTGACAGTAATTTCACTAGCCTCAGCTAGTTCTATCTTTGGTTGAATAGTATGTGCCATTTGTGTGCCACATGAGGATGTTATAAGAGCTATTGAACTAGCGAGTGTGATGCTTACTAAAGATTTTATCATTCTTCTTTTTTCCTTTTAATTTAATCTACTGTTTTTTATGATAACAGTATTACTCACTGTACCTTTGAAGTTTTTATTAATTTTAACTCCATAAAGCTTTTTTTTCACTTTTTTTTTCTTGATTTTTGCAAGACCATATGCCTTGCTTGTTCGTTTCTTTTTGAGTTTAACATTTTTTATTTCAACATAGTTATAAACACGTCCAACTTGTTTATTTGTAACATCGAGTCCTATATTTTTATTATATCTTTGGACTTTATTATATTGTTTGTTTCCGTTTATAACTTTATAGTTTGCTTGACCTATCTTCTTGCTGGCTCTATTTTTTGCCATAACTTTGTTAAACGAATTTCCTGCATGCATCAAAGAGATACATAGACTAGCAAGAACAATGATTTTTATAAGCATGGAAAGACTCCGTTTTTAGTTCCCAATATAGATTCCATTATGCGATTTTACCTTATTCGTTTTATATGTGTCTAAGGCTCTTACTTCGTGTGTTCTTCTTCCATTTATAAAAGTACTGCTTTTTTTTATACTTCCTAAACGATTTACTTTTTTCCTAACTTCGAGTTGAGCAAGAGTACTTTTATCAATCTCTAGTCGATTTTTTGCGATGTCAAATGCTGTGAGTCCAGCATTGTTTTTGAGTCGTTTATTTGCATTTTTAGCGATTATGAGTTTTATCATAGAATTCATCGCTTTTTTTGTTGCAACATGAAGTACTGTGTCACCGTAAGAGTTTTTTAGATTCATATCTGTCATTCTGCGAATCAAATAAAAAGCCAAATTGATATGATTATGTCGAATAGCACCATGAAGCGCTGTTTCGTTGTATCTGCTTGACTTTGTATTTAGATTTACTTTTTGAGAAATTAAAAACTCTACAAATTGTATTTTATTTTCACTTACAGCCTTATAAAGAAGCGTAGGGGAGTGTCTATTATATATATTTACATTTGTATGTGAAAGTAAACTTTGAAAAGTACTTAGGTTATTATCATCCATAGAGGTGATGATTTTTTGATACTTTGGAAGTATCGTATGTATGATAACACTTTTTTTTGAAAAACTCGAAGGTATAGGAGTTGCCAAAGAGAGCGATGTAAAAAGAACACTACTTATGAGAAAGTAGGTACTATATTTTTTTACTGCATCTCTTTGAGGCATCGTTTACTCTCTATCTCTGAGGTAAAACTTAAAAGAATCAACCTTAGAAGTAAGTGCTAATTCTTTTACAACAACAGTGTCTTTGGCATCGATAGTCACATGTTTCCATTTTGATAAATGTTTTCCCATCTCAAAACCTTCTTCATCAAACCAAATAAATCGGTATTCTAAAGTATGTTGTGTGTCGCTATCGCTTTGAATTGTTACTCTTGCATCAAGTAAGTCATACACAAATCTACTTGTAGAACCTACGATTTTTACCATATATGAAAGTGGTAAGTCGTTTATAGTCACTTCATCTTTTGGACTTGTGAGCGTATTGCTATTTGTGCCATCTCCAAATAAATCAGCGTGGAGTTGCTGTATTGAAAAAAGTAAAAAAAGTGTAAATAGTATTTTTTTATACATAGGTGACCTTTATTTAAAAATTGTTATTTCTCAACAACACAGTTATTTGCGCATTCTACATGAATGGCTATGTCTTGTGCCTTAAAGTTTGGAGCATCAATTCGCATACGCTTACCACTTTTTGGTTGCAAGGTAAGTCTTTGTGGTCTAGGATACGCTGAAACAACCATACCCCTTTTATCTGTCCATTGTGAATTTACGAGAAGATTATAGATGTCGTCTGAGGTATTGTTTATAACAAATTGTGCTTGGCGTTTATTTTTTCCAAATGATATACGGGCATTTGAAATGGCAACACCTTCTCTAATCTTCCCATCATAAATCGATACACTGATTCCTTGTGGATAATCCACTTCATTAACCTTCGCTACCCCAGTAGAGTTACTTCCACCACATGCACTTAAAAAAAGTACACTCGCTAGTGCCAAAGAGGCATTTATTATATTTTTACGCATTTATTTTTCCTTTTATTGAAACTGAACAACAACAATGTCATCGCCCTTGTCTGTAAACTTGATTCTAAAACCTAAAGAATCAGCCATATCGTAAAGCTCATCTCCAAACTCTTCCATATCTAGCTCTTCATTTGAGCCGAAGTTATATACTTGTTCAAAATCTGAAGACTCTTTTGTATTCTTTTTAGCTTTTGAGCCAAGTGCTTTAATACTCTCTTTTATAATTTTTCTTTTATGTCTATCATCAGCATCATTTGTTATTCCCATAACCGTGATTGTGTACATATACTCAAAATGTTGTACTTTTCTTTTTTTCTTTTTACGCTGTTTTTTTGCAGTGTTTTTAAGCATGTTACTTGTCATTTCTGCATTTGCTAAACTTGCTGCTTTTTCATAAAGTTTTGCTTTGAGGCTGTCGATATTTGAGTGAAAACTTTCTACTGTTTTTGGACGAATAGCATTCGCTTCTCTTCCTGTTTGAACATTAACCATACTAAGCGCATAGGTTAAAGAACCTGTGTAGCTACCGTATCTATCTTTCTCTGCATCGAGTGCAAATTTTAGTTTTGTCAATTTAAAAAGGTATTTAACATCTGAGTTTTCTTCACATTGTTTAAGCTTTATATTTATGCTATCAAGAACGCTTTGGTAAGAACTTCCTTTTCTTTTGTACTTTTTTTGTTGTTTTTTAATGCTTTCACATTTGTTACCCTTGACTCCAACCTGCGTACCTTTTTTCTCCACACGTAAATCAGTTCCAGACTCAAGAGAAATAGCATGTACATATTTTGTAAAATCTTTACTTATGTCAGAGTCTACGTCATCAATTAATACAATAATTGTGTCTTCTAAAGCATTTTTTCCCATAGTTGTTGAGGAATTATTTTTTTTAGCAACCTTTGATTTAAGTCTATCGAGGTCAATACTTGCTATAACTCTACATTCAAAACCATCTTCTTTAAGGTCGTTACATTTTACTTTTGTACTTCTAAAGTGTGTTTTTCTAAACTCTAAAAAGTCCTTTTCCATGTCTGATTTAAAAGAATCAGCAGTGTTTGAATCATAACTACTACTTGAGAGAACTTTTCCCAAGGCATCTTCAAACATATACCAAAAGGCTAACTCGGTTGCCTCTTGTTTTGTTGGTGCTGTTTCAACCTTTTTCATACGAACCATATTTTTGGCATCTAAAATTACAGCTAGCGTAATTAAAACTAATAGTACTTTTTTTAACATTTCTTACTCCTCACAAAAATCTTTATACTCAAAAATAAGAGCATTTTTTCTTTCTTTTACTATGTCTTTTATAAGCGATACAAGCTTAGGCGATAATTTTGAAACTACTTTTCGAATGGTTTTTGCAGTTTTATTTTTTCGAATACTTGAAAGACTGTTTTCTAAAGTATAGCCATCACTTGCTTGGGCAACAACAGTTTTTTTCTTTTTAATTACTGCAAAGGGAACACTCATAGCATCGATTTTTTTCTTTTTAGTAACTGAAATCACTATACGCCCAATCATACTGACCTTAATCACATGTACACTATCTACATCGCCTTCTTCAATAAACTTATCGTAAAGGTCACTTACGTATACTTCGAGAGTGTATCCATCAAGGTAAATATTACGTGATGAATTTTCTTTCTCTACACAGCTTGGTTTGATTTTACGAACAAGGACACTTGCATCGTTGTTTTTTGCACCATCAAATGAAACTTCATTCATTCTCTTAAGGTAGGCACCCCAGTTGTTTACAATGATTTCATTGAGTTTATCAGGGTAGAGTAAAACTATGTCGTCTAAACTTTTGTCTTGACGAATCTCTTTAATGAGGTTTTCTTGAAGAATCATCATAATTTGCTTTTTAGCAAGTTCTTCATCACCATACACATCAAATGCTAACTCTTTTGCGCGTTTTCCAAGGTTAATATTTCCGATGGTAAAAAACATATCATCGCTACTAAAACTTGTTACTTGTTTTGCTTTTGTGTCTTGTGCTATGAGGTCGAGTAAGTCACCGAGGGCTTGTTTATAGAACTTTTTATAGGCTGCTTGTATTTTAGCATCCCTATTTGTATCATTTGGTTCAATTTCTAAAACGCCATTTACTGTTATTCCATTTGTATAACGAACTTCAAAGTTGTTATTTTCGCTTTCTCTATTTGCTTCTTCACCAATTTGCGCAAAAATGAGACTCAGTGTTACGATAATAAGTTCTTCTCCACTACTAAGGTGGTCAATATTTTGAAAGGTATCTACATTTAAAAAACCAATCTTTTTATCTGAAATATCTTTATTACCAACAATATCTTTTAAATTATCGCTAAACTCTTTCATTAGCACTAAATTAAATTTATTTTCACCAAGCTTATTTTTGAAATCATTTCTTAATAACTCTTGGGTTAAGTGTGTTAAATTCCAGTTTCCATCATCAACTCCCGAGGGAGTGTTTGGAAGGATTAAGTTTTGAATTGTATCTTGATTTTGAGCACTATATGTACCTATAAATACAGTAGGCATAGCGTCACTATTTGCTACAAGGTTCGTACTTAAAACAAGGACAGAGACAACTTTTAAAAGTAAATATTTTCCAAACATGTACACCCTTTACCTAGTCGCCAAAACCATTTTCAGCTTCAGCTTTTGCGGCTACTTCTTTGTCGTCTTTTATCTCAGCTTCTGCTGCTTCTTTTGCTATAGACTCATCAACTCTACCGTTGTAAAGAGGACTCGTAGTAAGTGAAGCTAAAGTAGGAAGAACAGTGATTGTAGTTTTAAGTTGTGAACCGACATCTTTAAGAACGCTTATATTTTTAAGTCCCCATACCATGTTGTCTTTTGCAAACTCTAAAATTTCTTTGTCCCAACCAACAATCATATACCCTGTTATAGGTGTTGCAATAGCAAGTTTACCCATAGCAGCACTGTATTTAGCTGTATCTATAATTTTTGCATCTTTGATAAGGTCTAAAGTTTTTTCATTATCTTGTGTTACTCCATCGTTATACTCTGATTCATCAAGAGTTTTTTTCTTATGGTCAATCTGTGCTTGAAGTTTTTGAACCTCTTTTGTTTGTTCCACTGAAGCTAAAATATCTTTATTTGCATTGTCAATATCTTGACTAAAGTTAAGGGTTAATGCTTTAAGATATGCTAATCGTTGATCAGCTTGGCATGTATCCATAATTTTTGCAGGCACTTGAACTTTATTGTCTCCAGCAGCAGATTCTAGTGCTGCATTAATAGCAAGTTCGAGAACTTTTTGTGTAATCATTTGAGTAAATGATGGTGAACCACCAGCACTTCTTGCTACACAGCCTTTTTTTCTTGCTTGTGCTGCTGTTTTTGCTGCTGCTAAAGATGTAGTAGCTGGTTGTGTTTGTTGTGTTCTTTGACTCATTACGCCACTTGCAACTTGTTGTAGTTGTGCTGCGTTACAGCCTGTTAGTACGAGTGCTGCTGTAGCACTGATTAGTATTTTTTTTATCATTTTTTTTCCTTTATATTTTTATATATTAGTCTTTAATCAAGACACTTCTTTTTTACGTTTTATTTTCTTCTTTTTTTAACTCTTAATACATAACCCTCTTTAATTTTAGATATTTTTCCACGTACTACAACAGCTTCTGCTCCATCGTCATATATCGCATCTATACGAATAGTTGCTATTTTTTCACCATAACTAAGACGTGTTTTACCTGTTCTTTTGATCGTTTTAACTACAGGTTCTTTATAAACTGGGTATTCATCACCTTCTTGAACGTCCATATTTTCACCTAAGTCAAGGTAAATCATACGTTTGCCAACTTCAACAACAGTAATAAATTTTGCAGAAAGCATCTCTGCTTTTTTATTAAGTAAGTCATATAAAACTTTTGATGTAAGCTTTGTAGCTAACGTACTAACAGCTTTGTAACTTGGTCTTTTTCTTTTGAGTTTACTTTCACTTCCCCAAGAACGTGAATATTTTTCAGTCTTAGTAGACTCAAAAATAACCTCACCTTGTCTGTCGATAACTACAATATTCATCTCTAATTTAATATAATCTTGATTCTCATAGGCATCAATATCTGGAATTTTTTTAGAGCTTGTCCAGTATTTAAACTTTGTAACTTTTGGAAGAAGTTGGTAGTCTACATTTGAGAACTTCATTGAACTTTCATCCATTGAATCAGAAATATCACTCTTTGCAAATTCATTTTCATCCATCATGGCAGCAGCTTGTTCTTTGTCTCGCGTAAGAACTCTATATTTTTTTGATTTGTTTACAGCATTTTTAATTTGAAGAGCAATATTCGCATCTTTAATTACTTTATGTTTGTACTTATCTATACCACTAGAAATGCTTAAACTTTTAATAGCAATATATTTTTTGCCATCATCCATCTGGGCATGTGGTTCACGTGCATTACTTCGACTCTTTCCTATTGCTACTCTTTTTTCTCTTGATTTTTTGAGTGTCTTTCTACAAATATTATTTTTATAAACCTCACCTTGAATGATACGCCCATAAGCAACTTTAGCTAAAGAACGAACAACTTCAATTCTTCCTGTATACACTTCATCGTAACCTAAAAACTCTTTTGTGTAAGGGTCGAAAAGTTTTTCGCCAAGGTCAAAAACATCATACATAGTTCCGAGTTTTGCAGACTGGCTCAAAATCGCATCGCCGTTTCCAGAGATTTTAGAAATACGAATAGGGTAAATATTCTCAATTATTTCATTTGTTAAGTCTTGAGATATTTTTCTAAGCGTGTTATAAAAAATTTGTTGGTCAGACTTTCCCTTTGGTTTAAACTCAAAGTCCATAGTGTTAGACCATTTAATCTGTCTTGTTGCCATTGTAAGAATTTGATAATTTACTGTAGCGTAAGCCTTAAGACTTGATACTTCTCTACCAATAGAACGAATCATTTTTTTAGTATTCGTAATTTTTAACTCTTTGATTGTAGAAACTACAAGATAATCAGCACCTAAAACTTGCGCAAGTTTTAAAATCTCATCTTTATGTGCATTTGGAGATAATATAAGTTGTTTTTCACTTGCATACGCTCTTTGGTTCGCTCTGTCTAAAACAGAAAACTTACGTGTTTGTGTTAGAGTATTTGTTAGCTCTTGTGCTAGGTTATAACTTACGTCTTTTGGAGTCTTTCGTTTTCCAAGTACATTAAATGCAATGTTTTCAGTATACGAGGGAACGATAACCATTTTACGTCGTTTGTGTGCGCTATTACCTGGAGTTCTATACTCGACTGTATAGACACGAATTACAGCTTCATAATCATCAGGATGTTTAATCATGTCAAGAATGTCATAACTACTAATAAAACCACTTGTAGCAATTTTTAGTTTTTGACGCATTCCATCTTTCATGCTTGTTACGCTTGCACTTCCAACATCTGTGGCAATAGAATTTTGAGAGTATGAGCGGAATACTTTTTTAACAGAGCTAATATAGCCACCATTTTTTTGCTTAACGGCTTCAATAAGGGCATTTTGAAGAGCTTCAGTCTTGTTTGCTCCATAACCACTATACTCTTTACTCTTTTCTATACGTGTGTTTTCCCCAGCAACTAAACCTAAAGAAAAAAAGCTTAGTATAAGAAGTGTTTTTATAAATATTGTTTGCATAATAATCCTAGAAATCGTTTACAGTGTTGTATTCATTGCTTTCATTTACACTACGAGAGTAATTACTTCTTTCACTGCTTTCGCGTTGCCGCGTTCTTTCTTTTTTGGGTGCTCTGTTTTGTTGCACAGATTTTGCGGCAGCTAAACCACTAAAAGTCCATTTTCTTACAACCCCAGCAACATAGTGACCATGTTCATTTGTAGTAGACCATCTTCTTATTGTACTGAAACCTGCGAGTTTCATGGAAGATTTTAGTTTTGCACTTTGGTTTACCGTATCAACAATAGTTTTAATTGTTTTATCAACAACCATTCCATCACTACCTTCTCTCTCAAGAACTTGCTCAATTATTTCACCATGTTCACTCGATGTGTTTACTTGAAGGTTTCCATTTACAAAATCTGAAACCATAGAATCAGCAATATCTTGTGCCATAGACTTAGCATTTTTCTTTGCTTGACTTTTCATGTATGCGCTAAGACCTTTAGAATTAAAGCCCCATTGACCATAAGAAATTAAAGCAGGACTTCCGTTTAAATCAAAAACAAGACGAACTCCCATTTCATTCAAAAGTGCTTTTTTATCTGTTGGGACAATATCTCTTAAATCTTTTCCTCGACCTTCTATCATGCTCTCTCGTTGCATAGATATATCTTTTGCAACTTGTGATGTTTTTTCAGTTCTCATAGCGATTACACCAACTGCATACTGACCCGAAGAGTCTTTTCCTACAAATGATTTAATAGGAATAAATCCTGAAACAGAACCAAAGGCTTCTTTCATACTTGTAGCAATAAATTCATTTTTGAAAAGTGTTTTTTTCTCTTTTTTGTTTAACTTTTCAATATCTGCGGCATCAACACCGAGGTCAATAAGTGCATTATCAAGTGTTTTTTCAGCCAAAGAGAAAGCCTTGTCAAAGACTCTTCCCATTTTTGCCATAATGCCTTTGTTATCTACTTTATCTGAGTCAAATTCTCTTGCATTTGTTGAATTGTCAGCAAAAAGCTTTGTCTCTTTTTGAGATACAACCTTTCCAAATACATCCATAACAAACTCTTGCTGTGCAGCAAAAAAAGCTTTTTCATAGGTAACACTTAAACTTTTAACAAAGTCTGGGTCAGTTGGCTTAGAAGCTACTGACTCAATAGAATATATAAAGTGTTTTCCAGTTCGTCCATCAAGACCAAATTGAAAATTTTGGTTGTCTGCATAGTCTTGAATTTGTTCTTCGATTTCATCGTCAATATCTATAGACTGTGTTTCTTCTACATACTTATTTTGTTCTGTGATGTCTTGTTGTTGCACTTGAACATCATTTGCAAAAGAGGGTAAACATAAAAGTCCCGCTGTACATAAAGAGAGTAAAAGTTTGTTTTTCATTGTATCTCCTAAAGATAATTTTCGCAATACTACAATAAATAAACTCGAATTGTCTAGTTATCATAGATATGGAGAGGTATTCATAATTTTTATGTAGTTAATACAATATTTCAAAGACAATTCAAGCTTTTTTACATTCAATTTCTTTGTCTCATTCCACGATTATTTACAATTTTTATAGTAAACTAGCCCATTATTAAAATAATAATGGAGAAAATATATGTTTAAAATTTTGACAGCAGGCCTTCTTGCATTTTTATATGTGGGTTGCTCACAAGTGCCAAAACCAGTTGCATCACTCAACCAAGCAGATACAGTGGAGCAACATATACTGACAGGTATGTCTTTGCTTGCCTCACAAAAAAGGCAAGAAGCAGTTACGCAGTGTAAACGTGCTGTAAGTCTAGCACCACAAAATGCAAGTGCCTTTATATGTTTAGCTCTTGCAACGCAAGATACAAGCGTACTTGAAAAGTCTTTTGACTTCATAGATAATGCAGTAGATAGTTACAGGTACCATGTAGCAAAAGTAAGAATGTCGGAGGTGGACGAAGCGTATGAACATTATAAAATGGCTAAAAATATAGAAGTGAAATATTTACCTTATTATAATGACAAAGAATCAGCAGATTATTTTTTAGCATTAAAGTACTTTGAGTATTTAGAATATGAAAAAACAAGAGAGTTTAGCGCACATGTATTTAAAAATGCACAGGCAAAGTTTGCACCTCAAAGTAGAGTACTTTGGGAAAGAGTTGACAGAGTTATTCGGGCTTTAGCCTTAAGTGAATTTACAGTAACTGCAAAAAAACTCGTTTTAAATGAACAAATTAAACGTGTCGATATAGCAGTAGTCTTAGAAGATGAACTCGCATTAGCAAAAATTATGAAAGGTGCATTTCAAGCAGATAGAAAAGCGTTTGCGAAAAAAGTGAGTAAAGATGTTCAGAGCCATCCAAACTTACCACAAATAGAAGTTTTTTATAAGTATGGTTTGAGAGGTCTTGAGCCTAAAGTCTCACAAGGAAATGAAATGTTTTTACCAAACAGCTTTATTACACGGGCAGACTTTAGCTTACTTCTTGAAGATATAATTGCAAAAGTTTTACATGATACAAAACTTAAAACTACATTCTTTGGAAATAAATCTTTGTTCGTAGATGTAACAAATGATAGTTACTATTTTAATGCAGTAAACACAGCAGTAGCGAGAGGTTTTTTAAAGGCAAATATAAACAGTGCGTTTCGTCCACATGAGTATTTAACTGGAATAGAGTTAATAGAAGCGATAGCAAGAGTAAAAGAAGAGATGAGATAATTACAAAGGAAATGAGATGTTAAAAAAAGTATTTATAGTATGTATGGCAGTTTTTGTGAGTTTAAGTGCAAATAGTTTTGAGAGAAATATGTACCTAACTGGTCAAATAAAAGTAAAAGGCGAGTCAGGTCCTAACCAAAGCAAGTACAGTGCTACACGCGCAGCACAGTTAGTAGCACAAAGAAACTTACTCGAAGTGATAGGCGGTTTACGTTTAACGTCAAGTTCAACACTTAAAGATGGAATTTTAGTTGATGATGTTATAGAGACACAACTTGAAGGTTATTTACGAGGTGCAACAGTTTTAGAAGAGCGTTATAACCCACAAGATGGTTCAGCTTCTGTTGTTATGGGAATAGGGTACTTAGGAAGTGTTTCAAATGTTTTAGCAAAGGCACAAGAGCGAGGAGTCTTAGAAAAAACACTTTATAAAAATGAAAGACCAGCGTACTACGAAGTAGAAGAACTTAAAAAACAAATACAACCACAGGCTGATAACACTCCTGATTCTGTTATCGTAGATGTTCGCGGATTAGAGTTTGAACCAGCACAGATAAATAGAATTTATTTTGAGAGTAAAATTGTGTATGATCCATTAATGGTTCCAGCTGAGATTATTTCTCAAAGAGGTTTAGCAAAATACACAACTTCACTGAATCGTGCACGTGCAATTTTAGAGACATATAATGCGAATAATCCTTTAATCATAAAAGCGACAAGTGTTACAAACTTAGCAAGTGACGTAAAAATTTCACAAGAAGATGCACAGGCTTTAACACGAGCAAATAAGGGTAATGGCTTTTTAGAAGCTGCAAAAGTGGTTTTTATAGTAGACTAGATGAAGAACCTTTACTTAATTGCACTCTTTTTAACGAGTTTATCGGCTGATATTGATACACAAAGGTTTACAAGTTTTAGTATTAATAATGGTGACTTGCAGCTTGAAAATGGAGAGTATTTTGAGTCTATAAGCTCATACCGTTCTGCGTATGATGCTTCGGATGAGGATACTATGAAAACAAAGGCACTTCTAAGAGAAGCAAACTTGTTTTCACTCTACTTAGACGATAAAGAGGAAGCGATTAGTTTATACAAACAAGTACTAACAAATTACTCACATGTTGAGGGTTCTGAGTATGCACGTTATAGTCTGGGAATGCTTTATAAAGATTTAGGTAAAAGAGAAAAGTCTTTAGATATTTTAGATGCGTATATCCGTTACTATCCACATGGTAACTTCTCTAATCAGGTTCTTTTTACTTTAGAGAGACTAAGGAAAAAGAAGACTTTACGGGTTAAGAAGAACCCTTTAAAAGTTCTTACTACAAACGATACCCCTATTATGAGAGTTTTACTTTCTCAAAAACCACATATTACGCTTAGTTCTCAAAGTGGTATTTATTTAGATAGTCAATTATATAAGTCTTTACATGTGGAATATAAAAATGGTGTTATTTTTATTAATAATAAAAGTTATTCACATGCTAAACTAAGCTCACAAACTCCAATATATGTGGCTCAAAAAAAGAGAAAGTATAAGGGCGATATGTTACTAACAAGTTATAAAGATCGTTTAGCCCTTGTAAACTTAGTTCCTATGAATGCGTACCTTTACGGGGTTGTGACAAGCGAGTCTTACGCTTCGTGGCATAAAGAAGCACTTAAAGCCCAAGCGGTAGCTTCAAGAACTTATGCGTATTACCAAGCAAAGGTAAGAAAGCACTGGGTGTTTGATGTAAAAGACAGTACCTCAGACCAAGTATATAAAGGTGTAAATGGTGAGTCTCACAATGCTATAGAAGTGGTTGATGCAACTTTTGGAGAAGTTTTACTCTCAGAAAATAAAGTTATATTATCGCAGTACACAGCTTCAAGTGGCTGGCATAGTGCCTCTTCACAAGAGATATTTAATGCAAATAAACCTTACCTTGCTTCGCATGTAGACAGGTTTTCAAAATCTATGCCAAATGGTGAGTGGGTTACGAAAATATCTTTAGCAAAGTTTGAGAGCAACTTGAATAAGCGTGGGTTTAATTTTAAGGATATTTATGCGCTTGAACCTGTAAAGATGGGTGAATCGGGAAGAGTGTTGAGTATAAAAGTAAAAGCTAAAAATGGTGAAAAAATTCTGCGAACATACTCTACTGTGAGAAGAGCAGCTGGACTTAAAGATATTTTATTTACGGTACGCAGAGTAGGAAACTTCTTTGTTTTTGATGGTGGTGGTTATGGTCACGGTGTTGGATACAGCCAATGGGGTGGTCAAAAAATGGCAAAAGAGGGTTACACGTACGATGCAATTTTAAAGTTTTATTATGCAAATATAAGACTCAAAAAGCTGTGGTAAAAGGTTAAAGATGAAAAATATAGTACTGTTTATTTGGTTGTTCTCTTATTTTGCACATGCTGAGGTGTTTATGCAAGAAGCTACATACATTATGGGTGATGATGACTCGAAGATGACGGCAAAAAGGAAGGCTATTTTAATTGCTAAACGTGACTCCATAGAAAAAGCAGGTGTTTATATGTCCTCGTATTCGAAGTCTATAAATGGAATTTTAATGGATGATGTTATCGAGAACTTTTCTGCATCCGTTTTAAAAACAACTGTTTTAGAAGAGGTATTTCACTACCCAAAATACTGGGTAAAAATTAAAGCAGAAATCGATATAGACTTACTGAACAAAAAAATACAACAGTTTGTTTCATCTGCTGTACATGTGGATACGCAAATAAAAAGTGCACAAAATGAGATAGAACAGTATAATGAAAAGCTTGAGAAACTTCTTGATACAAGAAATAAAAAGAAGTTTCTCAAAGAAATACAAGAGAAAAAACGCTTACTTATAAACAAGGTAAAAGAGCTTAGTAATGCAAAAAACATCACATTTGACACTGTGAGTGATACAAACTATGCGTATATAACAATAACATCACCGATAGAGTTTACAGAGGTTTATCGAGATGAAAAGTACATTGGTATGGCACCTATTCACATGTACAAGGTGCCAGCTAATAAAATAATTCATCTCAAAGGTGTGAATGATAAACGCTATTACCCCGAGGATATTGTTCTAAGTCAGTCGTATAAAAAACTCTCTTCGCAAATAATTCACTTAGAATTTAAAAAAGCAGATACGGAGTTGTTTTTAATAGGTAAAGAGAATGCAAAGCTTTATATAAATAATGTAATAACAAGGACTATTTTTGATGACACGAGAGTTATTAAAATTCCTGCTGGAAAAAATATACGTATAAGTATTGTTCACCAAGATGGCTGTTTTAGTGTTCGTAAAGATTTATGGGCGAATAAAACGTATGAAATGAACTATAGACTCAACAAGAAAATATGCTCTTCTTTAGAGAATACTATTGAACATAATGGCTTGGCTTATAAAACTGTACTTTCTCCTTTTACAGGTAAGGTATGGCTAGACAGAAATTTAGGAGCTAAACGTGTTTGTACAGCTGTGGATGATAGCTCTTGTTATGGAGACTATTACCAATGGGGAAGAGATGCTGATGGTCATGAGAAAAAAAGAAGTAAAGGTTTTATAAAGGGGAAGAAACAAAACAGATACGACTGGAATGAAAGCCAAGATGACACTTTATGGAAGGGACGCAATGCTAAAAATAACCCATGTCCAAAATCGTTTAGAATTCCAAGTATAGATGAGTTATATGCTGAAACAATACAAAAAGGTATCCGAAACAAAGGGGATGCTTTTATGAGTTTTTTAAAGTTGCCAGCATCAGGCTTTAAAAGCAAAGAGAATGGATACTTAGAAAACCGGGGACGTTATACGCAACTTTGGAGTTCTAATGTTGAAGATATCTATGCAAAATATATATACTTTGATACAAAACATTTTGGCGTTGATAGTTCTTCAAGAGCAAATGGAAATGGAGTGCGTTGTATTAAAAATTCTAGGCCATAGAATACTCAACTCTTTTTACTATTACTTACATAGCTCATTTTTGGAA